>NZ_JBFRPJ010000078.1:0-42486 GCF_041471945.1 Vibrio sp. 10N.261.51.A4 | reverse complement strand
CTCTTAAGTGAACGGCATTAACCCAATGGGTGCCTTTTTCTTTAGCATTCGTTAACTCGAAAAGCGGATGCTTACCAGAAGGTAATGAACAAGCCCGCTGTCACTGCCATTCCAACATAGTTGTTGTTTAGAAAGGCTTGGAAACAAAGGTCTCGATCACGGTGGCGCATCAGGTGTTGTTGATACACAAATAAGCTTCCCGCTACCAACAGTGCCCAATAGAAGGTATCTCCTAGTTGGTAATGCATGCCTAACGCAATCAGCATCGCTAGGGTGACGAGTTGCAAAGAGCCAACAATCAGTTTATCGAAGCGACCAAATAAAATAGCCGTCGATTTAATACCAATCTTCAAGTCATCATCTCGGTCAACCATCGCATATTGCGTGTCGTAAGCAATCGTCCACAACGCGTTAATCACGAAGACAAACCACACAATGCTTGGCAGTTCATTGGTTTGTGCCGCCCAAGCCATTGGTATCGCCCAACTAAACGCTAAGCCAAGAAACAACTGTGGAAGATGCGTAAAACGCTTCATGAAAGGGTAAATGAACGCCAGACCCACACCAATAAATGAGAGCTTAATGGTCAGTGGATTCATGGTGAGTACCAGCAAGAATGAAACTACGGCTAGCACTAAAAAGAGCAGAATCGCTTCCTTACTGGAAACCAAACCAGACGGCAGTGGACGCTGCTTGGTACGTTTAACATGACCATCTACTTTACGGTCCGCAAAGTCATTGATCACACAGCCAGCTGAACGCATCAACACCACGCCGAGTACAAAAACAACCAAGACATCAAAATCAGGCATACCTTGTGCGGCGATAATCAGTGACCACAAGGTCGGCCAAAGGAGTAATAGGGTACCAATCGGGCGATTCATTCGCGTTAATTGCCAATACGCCTTCGCTTTGGTGGCAAGCATTTACACACTCTCCTTAGAGTAAATGGGTGATGTTGGTAAAAACAGTTCTGCCACAAGCATCGGTTTATGGTTCATCCATAATCGAGAACGACGCGCGAGTAATCGCTCATCGCCTGCGATAACCCAACCAACTTGCAGCGCATCTCGCTCCACGTTCTCAGCACTAAAAACGGTCAATCCAAGCGGGACATTACCTTGTTGAGAAAGGTCTGAGTGCTGATGATCTTCTAATGTGACTCGGGGAATCAAGGTTCGACCTAACACCCACGGTTCGTCATCACCCTTTAAAATCACTTTACGCAGTAAGCAATCAAACGATGATAAAAGATGTTCCTCGTCTTGTTGCAGCATTGAGCGTTCTACAACTTGATTATGAAGCAACTCAACAGACAGGTGCTGACAGCACTTCCCCAACTTGCGGGAAAGAGAACCTTGCTCCATCAGCCACTCTTTGGTGGTTTCATTAGGAAAATCAAATGTTTCTGTACTTTGCCAATCTACATTCATTAACGAATTAAGATACAGCGATATTGGCTGATTCATACTAGTATTCAATAGGTGACTTTACACGTACAATAAAGCTTCAACTTTCGAACAAAATTAAAGCGTTCTTCGAATTGTAAACGTATTTAGATTTAGACCGCTCATTGTAACAAGACTAATGCGTTTCGAATATCGCGAATAAACTAAAGAAAAGTCACAAATATGCACAAACGTTATGTAGCCCAAATATTTCTTGCGATTACCCTACTCTTTTCAGCATCAAGTTTCGCGGAAGAGGAGTCGGCAGCTAAACTCGCCTACTTCACGCTAGAGCCAGACCTGACCACCAATTTTTACACTAAAGGTAAAAAACTGGGCTACATTCAGGTTCGCCTCGACATCATGGTGGCAAATAGTAGCGACTTGGCCGCTATTGAGCATCACCAACCACTGATTCGCGATGCGGTGATTGAATTGCTTGGCAAACAAAACGAAGAAACCATTAAATCTCTATCTGGCCGTGAAGACTTAAGAAAATCCTTAGTTGAACACCTCAACAAGATTTTGCTTCCAGAGACAGGTAAAACCCTGATTGCTGACTTACTGTTTACCAAATACCTTTATCAGTAATGATGTAAAACGAATCCCAATAAAAAAGCGGCTCATCTGGCCGCTTTTTTTGTCTCTATCGTTTGGCTACTCATTAGAAGATATGAATTAGCTTCTTGCCGAGCTTGGTGCTTTCATCGCATCGATAAAGCCAATAATCACACCAGCGGCTAGACCAGCTAAATGCGCCGTATTGGCGATAGCCATAAATGGCTGCATGTACCCAAGCACCAACCACACCAACATAAAGCCGACAATCTGTCTTGGGATACCTAAACCAAGTTGTGGCGCCTTCGCACCAACCACCCATAAGTAACCAACCAAGGCATACACAACACCAGACAAACCACCGAAGTTCGCCCCTTCAACCCAATACTGCCCAGCACCTGAAAGCGCAGAAGAGACAGCAAAGATCTGAAGTAGCTTGAGGCTGCCAAGTTTCTTCTCAATGTCTCCACCTAGCTGCCACCACCACAAAATATTAAATGCGATGTGCATAACAGAGAAATGTAGAACGGCATGACTCAACCAACGCCACAGCTGCCATTGCTGTCCATCCACCGCTGGGAAATGTAGGGCATTGAAAATAGCTTGGCCAAAACCGATCTGTTGCAGCGCAAAAATCACCACACACACCAACATCAGGCTTAGTGTCACTGGGCCTGCTTTGGCTTTGATCATGCCCATGAAGCTTGGCGTGTGGTAATGGAAGTTGCTCTTTCTGGTCTCTGCCATGTCCCAAGATGCAGCTTGATAGCACTTATGATTGGGCTCAGCCAGAAAACGATTCAGCTCAGCTTCGGTTTCAACCTGAAATTGGCCATCAAGAAGCCAAAGAGCAAAACGCCCTTCTCCCTCTGGAGACATCTGAATAGGGATCTGACGAGAGGCCATATAATCAATAAATGCTTGAGCAAGACGTGGATTGTCTAACACCATCAATCTAATCATTGTTACTTCCTATTCATTCTATGAGGGATGCTTGAGGCGGTTCAGGTGATGAAAGTCATTAACCTGCGATCACTGGAAGTTCAGCACGATGCCAAGCTTCGAAACCACCATCAACACTATATACCTCTTCAAAGCCTTGGTTCACTAAATATTGTGCCGCACCTTGGCTACTGATGCCGTGGTAGCACATCACTAAGATAGGTTGTTCGAACTCAACCTCATCCATGAATGACACCATCGTATCGTTAGTCAGGTGGTAGGCTGTTTTTGGGTGGGCAACCGCAAAAGACTGCGGGTCACGTATATCGACAAGTCGAGCTTCGCCTTGTTCGATGAGGGCTTGAGCGCCTTTAACATCGATATGTTTAAACTGGTCCATGACTTTCTCTTTTTATACTGATTTACTTTGCTGCCATTGTAACCTATCCCAAGGCTAACATTCACATCCACTTAATAAGGTTATCCACCAGCGATCACTTTTACACCATTTGTGGATAAATCTGTGAATTGCGTGAATAAAGTGTCTTTTCAAAAATAGATCCACAACATGTAGTAATGATCCTGATCTAACTGTGGGTTAACTGAAACATATCCCCACTCGAAAAACCCCGTCAAAGCCTTACTACACACTGCTTTTAGATAGCTGACGAATAAACTTCTCACAGAGTTATCCACAAAATCATTTTGCAAATTTCGATCGCAAAAGTTGAGAAATCGATCCAAAACAAAAAGGCCGAGATCTCTCGATCTCGGCCTTTTCAAAATTCAGCTATTTGTTAGCTCTACTAGAAAGTAGAAGCTAATAGAAACTAGATGCTATTAGAAATCACCAACGGCTTGTTTCAATTTCTTCATCGCATTCTTTTCTAACTGGCGAACACGCTCAGCTGAGATACTGTAGGTATCCGCTAAGTCTTGCAGGGTTGCCTTGTTGTCGTCTAACCAACGTGAGCGAACAATGTGTTGGCTACGCTCGTCTAAGCTTGCTAGTGCTAGCCCTAGGCGATTATTGGTGTGTGACTCCCAGTTAGCCGCTTCAACCGTCTCAGCAACGTCTGACGCCTTGTCTTCTAGGTAGTAAACTGGAGCAGTGTAAGCAGAACCGCCATCGTCATCGTCCATAGGCGCTTCAAACGTCGCATCTTGTGCTGCTAAGCGAGATTCCATCTCACGAACTTCTGAAGGCTCAACACCCAGTTCACGAGCAACCGTCTCAACTTCACCGTTATTGAACCAACCCAAACGCTTTTTAGACTTACGAAGGTTAAAGAACAGTTTACGCTGTGCCTTAGTGGTCGCAATTTTAACGATACGCCAGTTACGTAGAACGTATTCATGGATTTCAGCTTTGATCCAGTGAACAGCAAACGAGACGAGACGAACACCAACTTCTGGATTGAAGCGCTTAACAGCCTTCATCAAGCCGATGTTACCTTCTTGGACGAGATCAGCCATTGGTAGCCCGTAGCCAGAGTAGCCTCTTGCAACGTGCACCACGAATCTTAGGTGGGAAAGGATCAAGCCTTTCGCAGCGTCGATCTCACCTTTGTAATGTAATCGCTCTGCAAGTCCACGTTCCTCTTCAGGAGTCAGCATAGGGTAGCTGTTCGCTGAGCGGATATAGCTATCTAAACTATCTTGTGTGACTAAAGCCATTTGATACGCTTGGTTTGCCATTCGGTTCCTCATCAATCTCTGATCTGGAGTAATACATCTATTAAAACCCTACAATCTTGAACCTAAAATGAACAGGTTTCAAGGAGGGGGAAGTAATTATGCATAATCAATTCGTCTATACAAGGCAAAAACTGGTTAAGAAGTGCCTATTTTTCGTCTAAATATGACTCTATTCACCTAAACTGGTTCAATTTCTTTTAGGTGACGCTGTGCAGAAAGCTTTGCAGCCACACTACCAAGCAGAGTTCCGACGATCAAAAGCAGTAAAGATTCATCCCAACTCAGGCCAATTAAACGGAAGTGGCTGTCGTATAGCTGAGCCAAGTCATCCACCGCGCTGTTCAGCAATACGGTAATCAATGCCGTCATTACCCAAGCGCTAATCGAACCTAAAACGCCAAACCACATCCCAGCATAAAGGTATGGTCGAAGAATGTAGCTGTCGGTCGCACCAATCAGCTTCATGGTTTGAATCTCTTCTTTATGCGCCAACACATTAAATCGTAGTGTATTGCCGATAATCAGAAATACCGCGCCCAGCATCAATACCGTTAAGGTAATCACGATGACAGCCGCTAATGCTTTGATCGCATCTAATCGCGCTAACCAATCTTCGTCTAGGCGAACATCGGTCACTAATTCTTGTTGTTTAACTGTGCCTGCCAGCTCTTTAATTAAGGTATCGCTGTGCACGCTTGGCGTAATCACCAGCACACCTGGCAGTGAATAATCGTCGAGAATGGTTAGGGCGTCTTCAAAACCAGAATACTGGCTGAGGTCTGCAAGCCCTTGCTGCGGAGAAATGTACTCCACGAGCTCAACTTGATCCCAACTTTCGATTTCATCCTTAAGCACCATTACTCGTGGCTCAGGAATACCATCCTCTACATAAGCACTTATTTGTGACGGGCTAGTGACATCTTGCGCCACTTCCCCTACATTTTTACCTAATAGGTACAAACAAGCTGGCATCGCCAACGCCATAGAGATCACCGCAAGGGTCAGTAAGTTGCCTAACGGGCGCTGCCACATTTGCGAGAACGATGACTTGGCTTGTTTCCAGTGAACAACAAAGAAGCCGTCGCTTGAAGCGCGGTTTGCTGCTCGATTAGATTGAGGTTTCTTGATGCGCTTATTCGCGGCCATAGTCTTCAACCTCACTCAAAAATCCTTGGTTTAATTCAAGATGGCGGTACTGAGGGCGAGTGTTCACTAACCCGATATCGTGCGTCGCTAGGATGATCGTCACACCCGCACGGTTGAACTCTTCAAACAAGCGTAATACACGGTTAGATAATTCAGGGTCTAGGTTACCGGTAGGCTCATCCGCTAAAAGCAGAGTTGGACGGTTAACCACAGCGCGAGCGATACCCACGCGTTGCTGCTCACCACCAGAAAGCTGGCTTGGCAAACAACGGGCTTTGTCTAGTAAGCCGGTTTTATCCAACGCAGCACTGACTCGGCGTTTTATTTCGTTTTCAGAAATAGATTCAATACGCATAGGCAGAGCGACGTTATCGAAAATCGAACGGTCCATCAGCAGGCGATGGTCTTGAAAAACAATCCCAATATTACGGCGTAAGAAAGGAATGTCTTTGGCTGGGATACGAGTGATATCGTGATCGTTGAACCAGACACGTCCATCAGTTGGACGCTCTATCGCGCAGATCAACTTCAGCAAGGTACTTTTACCAGCCCCAGAGTGCCCACCCAAAAAAGCCATCTCTCCACGTTTCAGGTGAAAGTCCACTTTTTGGAGCGCTTGTCTTCCACCTCGGTAGGCTTTACTCACTTGCTGAAATTTGATCACCGAAAATTCCTCTTACGATCACTAATATCAAATTTAAAAACGGTAGCAGATTAAGGATAAACCACTTTGCTACTCGCGTTACTCTTCGCGGCTAAATAGTGCTTCAATGAAGTCTTTAGATTCAAATGGACGCAGGTCATCAATACCTTCACCCACACCAATGTAGCGGATTGGAATCTGGAACTGGTCAGCAATTGAGAAAATTACACCACCTTTCGCCGTACCATCTAGCTTAGTCAGTGTAATACCCGTAACTGGAGCCACTTCACTGAACAACTTCGCTTGGCTGATAGCGTTCTGACCTGTACCTGCATCGAGCGTTAGCATGATTTCGTGTGGCGCAGAGTCATCAATCTTCTTCATTACACGAACGATCTTGCGTAGCTCTTCCATCAGGTTGCTCTTGTTCTGCAAACGGCCGGCTGTATCAGCAATCACAACATCAACACCACGAGCCTTCGCTGCTTCAATCGCATCGTAGATAACAGACGCACTGTCCGCACCAGTGTGTTGAGCGATAACTGGCACATCGTTACGCTGACCCCAAACCTGAAGCTGTTCAACGGCTGCAGCACGGAAGGTATCACCCGCTGCTAGCATCACTTTCTTGCCTTCATTTTGGAATTGTTTCGCCAGCTTACCGATCGTAGTTGTCTTACCTACACCGTTCACACCCACCATTAAGATAACGTAAGGTGTTTTAGTGGTATCAACAACCAGTGGCTGTTCCACTTGGCTTAAGATGTCTGCCATCTCTTCTTTGAGCAGACCATAAAGCGCTTCACCGTCTTTTAGGTCATTGCGAGATGCTTTTTCTGTCAGGTTTTCAATGATCTTAACCGTGGTATTCATACCCACGTCAGCAATCAGAAGTTGCTCTTCTAGCTCTTCAAACAGGTCTTCATCGATTTGCTTGCCTTTGAACAGACCAAAGAAACCAGCACCGATGTTTGCTTTAGTGCGGCTTAGGCTGCGCTTAAGACGAGCAAAGAAGCTTTCTGTCGGCTTCTCTTGTACTTCTTCAACCTTAGCTTGAGGAACTGCCACTTCTTCCTGTTCTGCTTCTGCTTCTGCTTCTGCTTCTGCTTCTGCTGCGACAGGTTGCTGCTCTTGTTGAGCTTCTTCAAGCGCTTGCTCAGGTTCAGTTGGCTTAGATTGTTCAGCTTCAAGCGTGACCTGTTCAGCCTCAACTTGTGATTCAACTTCAGTTTGATCTTCAACGCTTTCTACGTTCGCTTCATTCTGAGTTTTTGGGCTTTGTTCTTCTTCACCAAAACCAAGCCACGATAATAATCCGCGCTTCTTTTTTTCCGTCATCAGAGGAGTTTCCTAGATCTACTAATTAGCTGTATTGACTTAATACACGTCGACTCTTTGCTATTGTTATACAATACAAGCTTGTACAAACGAATAGTAAAGAAAAATGACAAAGCAGTGATAAGTTTGCTTTTAGCTTGATACACTTTGTCATTGCAAATTTATTTAATACACGAACCCACTTAAATTGGGCTCGGTATAGTATCACTTTATTAGCGGTCAAAAAATCTATGGTAAGACGTCGCCAGCAAAACACATCACAAAAAAAGCCATCCGGAGGCTTTGTTCGAATTATTAGTGGCTCATGGAGAGGGAGAAAGCTGCCTGTTCATGATTTAGAAGGATTACGCCCAACCATTGACCGAGTAAAAGAAACACTCTTTAACTGGGTGGCTCAAGATATCCCACATTCAACTTGCTTGGATGTATTTGCCGGTTCTGGCGGTCTAGGTTTTGAAGCAGCTTCTCGCCAAGCCAAAATGGTGACACTGCTCGAAATGAATCAAAAGGCGGCTAAACAGCTTTCTGATAACGCGAAAGAGCTCAAGGCAGACAACATTAATGTCGTGAATACTGATGCTATCTCTTTCCTTAAGAAACCAGGCACGCCTTACGATATGGTTTTCCTTGATCCACCATTTCGCAAAGGCTTACTGGCAGAAACAGTACAACTGCTTGAGAGTAACGGTTGGCTTGCAGACAATGCCATCATTTACGTCGAGACAGAGAAAGAACTGAAACTCGAAGCTATGCCAGAGAACTGGGAATTGCATCGCGACAAGACCACCGGACAGTCAAGCTACCGACTGTTCAATCGAATCACTGAAGAATAGGAGTTATTGAATGAAGTTCTTGCTTCCACTAGCAAAAGCAGCCATCGCCTTTGTTTGGTTTATCTTAATCGTAAATATTTTCTACCCGTTTCCGGGTAATGCTGCGATTGCGCTTTATATCATGACAGCATTCTTGTTCTTCATGCACGGCCTGCAGATGCTGATTTTCATCGGTGCATTCGGCGATAAGATCGAGATGTCACGTTGGGAGAAGTGGTCAATATTGATTTTCGGTGTCTTCGCCTTACTCGATATCCGACGCAAACACATGATGTAATCGAGCTTAAGCCCAGATATAAAACGCTTAGCTACAGAAAACATCATGACAGAAACAGTAGAGACAAAAACGCCGCTCATTTAAGCGGCGTTTTTTTATTCAGCAATGATATTGATGTTAGCCCATGTAGCCTTTCACACCATCGAGGAACATTTGCGTCGACAGCATAACCAACAACAAGCCCATCAAGCGTTCGATGGCTTTAAGACCTCTCTCTCCCAGCACTCGCAGGAAGAAGCCATTAAACATCAGAATGAAGAAGGTAGCGCCCCAAGCCAGCATCACAGCCGCTGAAAGCTCTAACATGTTGTCTGGATGCTGGGTCGACAGCAGAATCAGTGCAGCAATCACTGACGGACCTGCAATCATAGGAATCGCCATCGGCACAATAAACGGCTCTTCACCAGCCGCAAGGCCAGTAATGCTGCCTGCGCTTGGGAAAATCATCTTAATCGCGATGATAAATAGAATGATACCGCCAGAAATACTCAAGGTTTCAGGCTGTACGTGCAGGAAGTTCATGATGCTTTGACCAGCAAACAAGAACAACAGCAGGATAACCAGCGCAAACATCAGTTCACGAACAAGAACAATACGGCGACGCTTCGGATCAATATGCTTAAGGATAGAGAGCACGATTGGCAAGTTGCCAAGCGGGTCCATGATAAGAAACAGCATGGTTGCTGCAGATAAGATTTCCATAAGTTTGTCTCGAAAAGCGTAAGTGCGCGGAGTATAGCAGCCTCAACATTGATTTTCGAACGCAGTGATAAGCGGGTTAACTGATGCTTTTAAAAGGGGATGTTATAAGAAGGCAAATTAGCGAAAGCAGATTGAAAGGTAATGAAAAGAGTGGAGCCGAAACATGCACCCACTCTTTATTCACGAATAAAACAAGCCACTAAGAATTAGTGATTACACACACGTTCGCGGTTAGTGCAAAGCTTATCATCGACAACGACAACCTTTTCCATCTTCAAGAAAAACTTCAACAGGCTATCTAAATCCAGACCATTGAGCTTACAAGTATGGAAGCGAGCTTCTTCGCCATAGGTTTGAGCAAGCGCTAATGTTAGCTCTTCGCGAGTCAGTGGCTTTTCACTAAGCAGGTTTAAAACGTTGTGTGCGTGAATTTCAGTCGTCATAACTCAATCTCATGTTTAATGAATTACACGTAGAGTACCGAGTTTTAGCAACGCCGTTTTGATGTAGCTCAGGCTTGAGAGAGCTCTACCCTAAATAGTAATCGATGCGACGATGAATGCGTGTGCGAGAAAGTAACTGCCCGTTACCCAAAAGTAAGCGCCCTTGATTGGGCTGCGGTAACTGTTTAGCGCATAAGCTAAGGCCGAAAGGAGCAGCACGCTACAGCCAGCAAAACCGACCGCGTGTGATAACTGAGGATCCAGCAGCCAAACCTCACCAGAAGCCCATGCTAACTGAATAAGCACAATGCCCATGATGACCACGGGAAAAACGAGTTTGTCTAAGCGTGGCAGCAGTAAAAAGAAAGCAACAACGCAAGCTGCCAATAACAGCGCGAACAACCACCAAACCATTTCACCTGATAGCTGTAACCAAAAAGCTTTGCTGTAACAGAGTTGAGCCAATAAGAAGCAGACAAAATGCAGAGGGCGTTTTTGAGTGAGAGTATGAAGCACATCTGCGATCGCAGAGATAGCCAACCCCGCAACTATCCAATAGGTAAAGTCAGCCACAACCGACTGAGTTAAAGCAATTGTCGCTAATAATACAAAGGTAAATACCTTATACGATAAGGCCTGACCGATATGTCCATGTTTCGTTCCTGCTATTGCTCCGATACCAGATAAGGAAACCGCTAACCAACTCCACATACCACTTGCCCTATTGCTTTAAATCGTCGCCAGTCTAGGCACACGAGTGTTGATGTAAAGCCTCAGCCCCTCAAAATTGGATCTTGATTACGCTTCCACTAAAAAGAGTCTCTTTAGATTGAAGTCGTAACAATTACCACCATGACAATGGCCATTCGTTTAAAACTAGAACGAATCATCATAAAACCCATTCAAACTGGCATTAGAGTCGCCATACTTGAATTTTGGCCAATTCTAACCTATCGACCCCACCAAAACCGGCCTAATTCCGTAAAATACCACACTTAAAAAATTAAAATAACCACACTTAAAGTAAATAATAACAATAACTTAAATAAACAAACTCAAGATTAATAGGAAAATAAAAACGCCAACCAAGCCTAGACTTGTAAAGTAGCCAGTTTTCTTTTTTAACGCCCAGTTTTGTCAGGTTATTTCAAGCCTCCGGTAAAAATCGCCACAAAAACCAAGCCGAAAACTTAAAAAACCAACCAAAACCAACCTAGCCACCACCAACCTCTATTAATACAGTTTAACAACCTTTAACAATATAAATTACACAAAACAACCATTACAAAACAACAAGTTAAATCAAATTAGAACAAACATAAATCACAACGAACAAATTAAGAACACACCATAAAACACAGTTAAACACTGCCAAACAAGCCAAAAACTCATAGTTTTCTACTACTTTTAAAGCTTTCGAAAGTAATTCTTGATCTAAGGCCATAAGTAGTGCTATTCTTTAAAACATAGCGAGAGACAACCAAATTTAGGAGTAGTGTTATGATTTCATCTTCGCAAAGACAAGGACTTGTAATGATCGCGGTAGTTGTAGGTCTAATGACACTACCGATGATGTACTAAGCAAGTTACAGATAAAAAAAGGGACGCCATGAGCGTCCCTTTTTTTGTTCAATTTTTTCACTTCGAAAACAGATGCAGTGTTAGCACATCCCAGTTCGCATAATAGAAACCTGCGGCAGCTAAAGTCATTGCCATCATCAGTAAGATCGCAACTCGCCAGATAAAACGACCACTACGTGGAGTCAGCTCCTTCTCACAGTCGTTACACATCATGATGAACTTATGTTGGTCTTCCAACTTAGCCTCATGTTCATTGACTACCTTATTACGACACGTTGCGATATAGCGCAGCTTGCTCACCATATCGTGCGGTAGCCTTTCTTCACAGCTTGTTACAAGCTCATGCAATCCTTCGCCTTCGGCATGATATTGAAGCCTCAATAATTTCTCTATATTGCGAGTTCTTGTCACCACTTTTTCAATATCGGTCATCTTAGCCCTCCCACTCCACACTATAATTCTAGTCGAGCATTTCCCTATTCTTATACAAAATCACTGTTATTTACGAGAGAAAGAGACAATAAATAACAATGCTTTATCCCAAACTGACCATTAAATGTGATGTCTGCCGAAAAATAATCAGTTTGGCTTACAACAGTTCACGAATAACGGCTTTAAACACATATCCCTATTGCCTGAAAGACTAGAATAACCATCACGACTACATGGAGGTTATATGCCTAATTCACTCTTTTTTGCCATCTTTGCTCTCGCTGCTCTAGCGGCTTGGGTATTTATTGGTTTCTATCGAAAACACTCGCAAGGTGAAAATGCGCCAGAGAAGAAAGTGAATGTCACGGTGTTAGACAAACAATCGATCGACCTTCCTGACGCAGAACCGGGCCAAGAAGATCAAGAGTACTGGATTTACGTTCAACGTGGTGTGGTTGGTCCGAAGCGAGAATTCCAAGTCGGCATCCACTATTTCCACGCCCTTAACCCTGGCGACAAAGGAACCTTAACCTACCAAGGCGATAAGTTCTTACACTTTGCGTTGAAGCGCTAAACGTCAGCCGCTTCAACTGTCGTCCCTAAGCAATCCATCAGAAAGCCTTAGCAATCACCGCTAAGGCAATAACCAACGCGTTTTCTCTGACTTAGACACCAACCAGCTCATCCATAATGCGCCAGCTCCGCTGATCACAATCCATAATGGAATAACCCATGCCGGATGTCCTTGGTACCAACCAAACTCTTTCATCGGCCACAAGAAAATCGGGTGCAGCAGGTAAATACCTAAGCTGTGCTTACTGATAAAGCCAACCACTTGGTTACTCTTCTCAGACAGGCCTTCACCATAGTAACGGCATACCATGAACACCATGCTCGCGGCTAATACGGTATTCAACGTTTTGTAAGATAGCCAGCGCCCTACCGTGTACTCTTCTGCTACCAAGCTTGCATCAACCACCATGTAAACCGTGGTTAGTAACGCTAGCCCACCCAGTAACACACTCACGCCAACGGTCATCTTGTTAAGTGGCACAATCTTATACAGCAAGTAACCCAATGGTAAGTAACCGGTGTACAACCACAATTCGTGACTCCAAGGGCCATCGATTTTCAGTAAGAACAGCAATGTTGTGAACAACCATACCGCCGTAAAGGCATAGACCGATCTATCACCGTACTTTCTAACCATGATCTGCAAGAACGGAATCACAAAATAGAGTGGGATGAAGTAATAGAAGAAACCAAGGTGGTAATAGGTGTAATGATGGTAGCTATTAAGCAACACGTCCCAACTGACGTCGGCATCAAAGCCCATTGCCGACCAGCCCGACAGATAGGTATAGAAAAGCGACCAGACAATGAAAGGTATCAGTACCTTGCCCAAACGACGCTTGAGGTAGTATTTGGCGTCAAACGGGCGCTGATCACTGAGCATCAGTGCGCCAGTAATCAAAATGAACACAGGTACTGCCCAGCGGCTGAAACCGTTTACCGTAATGGCAGTAAGCCATTCACCGAAAGGAATAGTGCCCAACTCATTGCGATAAGGCGCCAAAACATGAATCGCGATAACCGCTACGGCCGCGACACATCGTGCTAAATCAAAAAAGAGAATTCGCTGCTTCATGTAAATGCCTGATTAATATTCAATCATTCTACTATAGCAATAAAAAAGCTGACCGGAATAAATACCAAGTCAGCTTAGTGTTAAAGGAGATACTTATCGCGAATTTAGCTCATACGACTCTAGCTTCTGCGACTTGAGCTCTCACAAATGAGGCTCATGTGGCTGAAGCTTATGCCGCTGAAATTTGCGGCACTTTCGGTAAACGCAGAGAGATCACCGTCGTTATCGCCAAGAATGCGAAGGAAACCCACAGACACGCAGACAAACCGGCCATTTGGAATACCAAGCCCGACAATATCGTGCCAATCAAACGGCCCATCGCGTTTGCCATGTAGTAGAAACCGACATCAAGAGAAACGCCATCACCTTTCGCATAACTCACAATAAGGTATGAGTGCAGTGATGAGTTCACCGCAAAGATGACACCAAACACCATCAAGCCACCGATAATAACTAACTCGGGTTGCCAGCCAATCTGTACCGCATAAGCGATAGCAGCGGTCACTATAGCCAGCGCACCAGCCCATAACAGCGCGGCATGGCCATCTGGCACCTTACCTTGAGCTTTACCAGTAATCTTCGGCGCTATGCCCTGTACAAAGCCATAAGCGATAGTCCAAGCAGCTAAGAAACCGCCAACCCATGAGTGATCCCAACCAAACACACTGCCTAGGTAAATCGGCAAAGCAATCACAAACCACACATCACGAGCGCCAAACAGGAACATACGTGCTGCGGATAGGATGTTGATGGATTCAGACTTAGAGAAGATCTGTTTGAACTTAGGCTTGGTTTTCGCTTTGCCCATGTCCGCTTCTAAGCTCAACACACTGCCAACGAAGACCAATGCCAACACGGCTGCCATCGCGAGCACGGCGTATTGGAAGCCAATCGTTGAAAGCAGTAAACCACCAATAAAGAAGCCTGCCCCTTTAAGCGCATTCTTAGATCCGGTCAGAATCGCAATCCACTTATAAAGCGCGCCTTGTTGTTCATCAGGAACCAGAGTCTTAATTGAGCTCTTGGCACTCATCTTATTGAGGTCTTTAGCGATACCAGACAAGGCTTGCGCCGCCATGACCCAAGGAATGGTCAGCATTGCCGTTGGCACCGCGAGCATACCCAAGGCGACGACTTGCATGCCTAACCCAATGTTCATGGTCTTATTGAGGCCAAGACGCGCCCCTAACCAGCCACCGATTAGGTTAGTCACCACACCAAAGAATTCATAGAAAAGGAACAGTGAGGCGATTTCTAGTGAACTGTAACCAAGGTCGTAAAAATACAGAACCACCAACATGCGAAGTGCACCATCAGTAATGGTGAAGTTCCAGTAGTTAAAAGTCACCAACATGTATTGGCGAACGCTCTTACTTAGATTTGAAAACATAACGCTATCTCTGCAATCTAAACAAAAAGAGCTTTTGGATCATGATAAGTTCAACACTCCAGATACCAAAAGCTCCCTGTCTAACACTGATGACTATTAGCTATTCGCTACGCCATTAATGTATTCAACCTGGATAGGTTTAGTGAAGGCACCTGGACGCAGTGCCTGCACCTCTTGAACTACCTTGCTCAAATCCCAGCCTTTTTCTAACAGTAGGTGAGCTACGAACAAACCAGTGCGACCAGAGCCGCCCATACAATGCATTGCAACCTTGCCGCCGTTATCGACGATGTTATGTAGCTCAGGGCTAGCTGCTTGCCACTTCGCAGCAAAACCAGCACCCGGTGCACAGTCGTCTTCAATTTCGATCTGGAACCATTGCATACCTAACGCACGTGTTTTTTCACCAAGTGCCGCCACGTCTTTGCTTGCAAGCTCATGGTCATCAAGTGCTGTCACGATAGCTTCAACGCCTTGCTCTTTTAGCTGAGCCAGTGATGCATCAAGCGTTGCTTCTTTTGTGCCTGGGCACGGAGTAAGCACTAGCGCACCTTGCTCTAGGTCTAGTTGCCATGTTGGATGTATCATTATATCTTCTCCAGATTCTTATTAAGCAAGGCCAACGGTACGAACAAGCTCAGCGGTACGTGTTGCGTAACCCATCTCATTGTCGTACCAAGCGTAGATCTTAACCATGCGCTTACCGACCAACATCGTTGATAGTGCATCCACGATTGTTGAGCGTTGGTCGCCTTTGTAATCGATAGAAACCAGTGGACGCTCTTCAAAGCCAAGAATACCTTTTAGTTCATTCTGAGACGCTTCTTTCAGCATCGCGTTAACTTCTTCTGCCGTGGTGTCTTGCTTCACTTCGAAGATGATGTCTGTCAGAGAAGCGTTCGCTAGCGGTACACGAACTGCGTGGCCGTTGATGCGGTTTTCTAGCTCAGGGAAGATCTCAACAATCGCTTTGGCGCTGCCCGTCGTTGTTGGGATAAGACTCATGCCACATGCACGTGCGCGGCGTAAGTCTTTGTGCGGCGCATCAAGAATAGTTTGCGTGTTAGTTAAATCGTGAATAGTGGTGAAGGCTGCGTTCTCGATACCAAGCTTCTCGTTGATCACCTTAACCACTGGCGCGATACAGTTCGTTGTACAAGACGCTGCCGTTACGATTTTGTGTACCGCAGGGTCGAAGATATTGTCATTCACACCAACAACGATGTTTGCGATGCCTTCTTCTTTCACTGGCGCCGATACCACAACACGTTTCACGCCCTGCTCTAGGTATTTGTTTAGGAAAGAGGTCTTACGGTGAACACCGGTCGCTTCGATAACCACATCGCAACCAGACCAGTCGATCGCATCGATGTCGCGCTCTTGTGTGGTCTTGATGCGCTGGCCATTAATGATCATCTCATCGCCTTCTGCAGTTACTTCGTGGTGAAAGCGACCTTGAACTGAATCAAATTCTAGAAGGTGGGCCAGTGTTGTTGTGTCGCCAGCAACATCGTTAATTTGAACAAATTCTAGCTCATCCCAATCGAATGCTGCGCGAAGTGCTAGACGGCCGATACGACCAAAACCATTAATACCTACTTTGACTGTCATTTTCTGTTCTCTCAGTTAATTGCCTTCATATTTGAAGCCGCAGCGTTGTTGACTACGTTCACTTACCGGAGCGCCGGCCGCCCTAATTACATAGAGCCACTATGCTCATAGGGATAAGTTCACTTGTCGCCTAGCTGCAACTACAACTATTTCGGCATTAAGTTTTAATGTATTTAAACGCAACATGCTGGGCGTGAGTTCATCGACTCTAAGCGCTCAATATCTTGCTGGTATTCAGTTTTCAAACAGTTCGATGCAATAAGGTCGTCAATTAACTTTAGCATCCAACCTGGTAAATCTTGTGACAGGCGGTAAAACACCCACTGCCCCTGGCGAACATCAATCAAAACACCGTTTGAACGCAGCTGCGCAAGATGGCGTGAAACCTTTGGCTGACTTTCTTGCAATGCCTGAGTCAACTCACCAACCGATAAGCACTCATTGCGAACTATCAACATTAAGCAACGCACTCGCGTTTCATCGGACAGTAATTTAAAAAATTGGTGAGGAAGCATAAAAACATACTCATATATGGATATGCACATATCTTAGATATAAAAAAACGCACGTCAAGGCGTGCGTTTCAATTGTCATAAAAGTTTAACGAAGAAATATCAGAGCTTGTTGGTCACGGTATAGCTCCAACGGCGCGCTTCAGTAAGCTCCGTTTTAACCTGATCCACGCTTAATCCTAAATCGGCGCAGTGCTCATCAATCTGTTGCCAATCGGCATGCTCAAAGCTCTCTTCAAGTGCGAGCAAGGTACCATATGGCCCTTCTCTACGTAATAGAGCAACCTTGATACTTTTACACAGCGGCAACTGCTCGACTAAGTTATCTAACGACAAGTCCAACAGAGCATCCAACAAGGAGAATAAGCCAATCATAAAGGCCTGTTCTCTATACCCTTCAAATGCCTGATAGCGAGACATACGCTGACAAAACTGAGCACGCTGTAGAGACAATCCATACAGCTCTTTAGGCTTTTTATCGGACACATAAGAGGCGACGGCTAACGAGACAAACATTTTCAGTTTCTCTTGACCTAGATATACCAAAGCCTGACGAAAAGAAGAGATGGTAACTTCAAGGCGCGGCGACATAGTATTCACAAAACGCAGCAGCTTATATGAGAGCGCCACATCTTTCGCGACAATGCTCTCCACCCGTTGAAAGTCCACATCGGGCTTACACACTTCTTGAAACAGCTCCATAGCAATCACTTGCTCAGGGCTAATGTATTTACTCTTGATGATTTCCGGTTTATTGAAAAAGTAACCTTGGAAAAACTTAAAGCCAGCCTCTTTGGCTTGCTGGAATTCTTGTTCGGTCTCAACGCGCTCCGCCAAAAAGCTAAACTTTTTCCCTTGATGCGCCCTAACCAAATCACACGCTTCATCCAAACCCATCTGCATAATATCGAGCTTTACGATATGCGTGTATTTAAGGAAACGTTCCCATTCTGGGGTCGAAGTAAAATCATCTAGGGCAATCATGTAACCCGCTTGGTAAAGGTCTTTAACCGCTTCCAACAATTCATCTGTTGGTTTACAGGTTTCCAGAATCTCTACCACCACCTTATCTTTCGGCAAACTTAAGGGCAGTCGACGAATCAAACTTTGATAAGGGAAGTTGATAAAGCAGCGTGAAGATGGAATAGAAGGGTTAAGACCAACAGACAAGAAGTTCTCAACAATCAGACGATACGTTGCTCGATTAGACTCAATATGCGCTGGGTACGCATTCTTTTCTCCATCGCGAAATAACAACTCATAGCCGAGTGTATTCCTCTTGCGATTTAAGATAGGTTGTCGAGCAACGTATGTAGCGGTCATTTCTTGATAACTCTGATTGGTTTAACTATAACTCAGTCGCTTAATCTAAGCTTTCGCGGCAGCTAGCAAAGCACCGCAGCCCATGAACATACCACCAAATATTTTATTTATCTTACCCATTATGCGATCAGAGCGAATAAAACGTCCCATTTGTGACGCTAATGAGGTGTAACCCAACATAACAACGCTATCAATGAATACTGTCGTCACACCTAGCACTAATAACTGAGGTGCTTGAGGTTGTGTAGGGTCAATAAACTGAGGAAACAAAGCCACCAAAAACACGATTGATTTCGGGTTAGTTAGGTTG
The DNA here is from genome assembly GCF_041471945.1 of Vibrio sp. 10N.261.51.A4. Classification (NCBI taxonomy): domain Bacteria; kingdom Pseudomonadati; phylum Pseudomonadota; class Gammaproteobacteria; order Vibrionales; family Vibrionaceae; genus Vibrio; species Vibrio sp. 10N.261.51.A4. The sequence continues at coordinate 23,651 of NZ_JBFRPJ010000078.1, read as the reverse complement.
ATAAGCACAGCGTTTCTCAGCAGTTTGCCACTCGACAGAGTAGAGCTTTCTTCAGATGCTACTAGGCTCGAGCTATCACGCCACTTTTGAATACCTAACCAAAGTAAGTACACCACGCCGACCCACTTAATGATGGTGAACGCCAACGCAGACTTAGCAACGAGTGCACCGATACCCGCGCCCACCAGCATAATGTGAAACGCAAGACCAAGCTGTAAGCCAACAATTGATGCGAGTGACTTTTTAGTGCCATAGCTAAGCCCATTACTGATTGAGTTAACGGTACCCGAGCCCGGAGCCAAGCTAAACAAAATCGCTGTGACAACATAAGCAAGCCAGACATGAGTATCCATTTGCATTTCCTTACTAGTTCTTTAATCTAACAACATTAGTAGCAATAAAGCTCTCACACGCATCAGTTCAGGTAATTTCCCATGGAAAACCACAGCGAAGCCACCTTCCCTTACACTCAAGAACCTCAGTTCGATCATGCGATTAAACACCCGATCAACGCTCTTTGGCAACAAAGAAAAGAGGGGTATTTAACATCGTCTGGTAAAAAGAAACTGTACTGGTGCAGCCTCACCTCAGAAAAGCACAGCAAAGCTATTGTGATTTCAAATGGCCGTATCGAATGCTGCCAAAAATACCAAGAAATCTTTTATGATTTTTATCAACAAGGCTATGACGTTTATTCATTTGACCACCGAGGTCAAGGCCAGTCTGAACGTATGGTAACAGACTCTGACATTGGTCACATTCATGAGTTTGATGATTATGCATCTGACATGTCTGACGTCATTGCCAGTTTTGATCTCAGTAAGTATTCCAATCGCTACCTGCTCGCACACTCAATGGGCAGCACCATAGCCACTCGCTACCTACAAACCCATCCAGACCACCCGTTTGATAAGGTGACTCTGTGCGCTCCGATGTTTGGTATCAATACCGAGTGGTACCTGAAACCTATCGCGATGATCGTTGGACAAATGCTTACCGCTTTTTATGCCAAGCCAACTTACGCGCCGGGCCAGCAAGCATATTATTCGAAGCCTTTTGAAAACAACTTACTGAGCCACAGTAAGGTTCGCTATCAGTGGTTCCGTCGCTTATATGACGAGTCTCCATCTTTGCAGGTGGGTGGACCAAGCACGCGTTGGGTGTGGCAAGGGTTAATGGCCGCCAAGCAAGCAATTCAACAAACTCGTCAAATCAAGATCCCTCTGCTATTGATTCAAGCTGGGGATGAAAAGATTGTCAGTAACAGTGCTCAAGTAAAGTTCATCTCTAAGCTGAAGAAAACCAACTCTGATTGTCAGTTTAAGTTGATTGAGGGTTCTAGGCATGAGGTGTTGTTTGAGCAGGATGAATATCGCAATCAAACACTGGATGCGATCAATCAGTTTTTCGCCTAGAGCTAATAGGCTAAGCAACCTACCAAGAAAATAAGCGCTAAAGAGGAAGAGAAGTAAGTGAGCTTTGCCCTCTTTTCTTGCATGAATTTGGCATACAATTTCTACCTAGAGATATTGTAGTTAAAACGATTCTAGCGCTGGCTAGCGTCAATATTGGTTAAGCATTTTGCAATGAGGGTTAAATGAGTATTCCTGCACTAAAAGATTCCGTGAAAATTGTTGCTTCTGATTTAGATGGTACGCTTTTGGCTCCCAACCATCAGCTAAGCGACTTTACCAAGCTAACGCTTAAGAAATTACACGACCAAGGTTATACCTTCATCTTCGCTACGGGTCGTCACCACGTCGATGTGGCGGGTATTCGTCAGATAGCAGGTATTCCGGCGTACATGATCACTTCAAACGGTGCACGCGTGCATGACCAAAACGATCAACTGATGTATAGCCAGAACGTACCTCAGGAACTCGTTCAGCCAGTTATTGATATTGTGCGCCAAGATCCAAACCTCTTTATTCACATGTACCAGAATGAAGATTGGTTACTAGACCGTGAAGATGAAATGTTGGCTAAATTCCACAGTGAGTCTGGCTTTAGCTACAAGCGCTTTGAAGCTGAAAACGCACCAAGCGAAGGCATCGCGAAAGTCTTCTTCACACATCCAGAACAAGACCACGAATATCTCGTCACGTTTGAACAAAAGCTAAGAGATGCTTTTGGCGACAAACTGAACATCGCCTTCTCTACACCTTGGTGTCTGGAAGTGATGGCAGCTGAAGTCTCTAAAGGCCACGCTCTAGACGCTGTTGCAAAATCACTAAACCTGACTCTGGATAACTGTGTTGCCTTTGGTGATGGCATGAACGACGCTGAAATGCTGGCTATGGCGGGTAAAGGTCTAATCATGGGTACATCACATGAGAAAGTGATGAAAGCACTACCTGACAATGAAGTGATTGGCAGTAACGCAGACGATGCCGTTGCTCACTACCTAGAAAAGCATCTGCTCTAATCTCGCTCGTTGAACAGATCTGAATAAATAAAAAGGCAGCCAACTGGCTGCCTTTTTTGAACCTTACGTAAAAAGCTCTCTCTAACGCTATCGAGAACCTAACACTTCTTTGCTTAAGATTGCCTGCCACTCTTGTTCGGTAACCGGCATGATCGATAAGCGATTACCGCGTTTCACCAAGGGCATTTCGGAGAGTTCAGGCATGGCTTTAAGCGTAACCAAAGGAATCAAGCGCTCAGTCACTCGCACAAACTCGACATCCACCATGATCCAGCGTGGGTTATCGGGTGAAGACTTAGGATCGTAGTAATCACTCTCAGGGTCGAACTGAAAGTGGTCTGGGTAGGCTTCTCTGGTTACTTTAGCGATCCCCGCTACGCCAACTTTTTTACATGATGAGTGGTATATCATCACCAGATCGCCAAGCTTGACGTCATCACGCATCATGTTTCGAGCCTGATAGTTGCGTACACCCTCCCAACAAGAGGTTTTTTGTACTCTAAGAGTCTGAATAGAGAAGGTGTCGGGTTCTGTTTTAAATAACCAATATGCCATAATAAATCCAATTAACGGTTGCTCCGAGGAAGATATAACATGAAGGTAATGAAAAACCCAGTGACATGGCTAGTCGCGTTCGCTCTACAAGGCTGTGTTACGGCACCTGATACGCCGCAACAACCTGAACAGCCCCCAGCAACCTTGGATGAGCCACAGAGCATTCAACCGCAAACCTTCATCATGCGTGGTCAGGTGGTGGTTGGTCACGAAAGTCGAACCTTCACTCCTTGCGGTAGCCAACAACAATACTGGTTAGACTTATCTCCAGAGTTAGCGTTAGAAGCACAAGGGCTCTCAACGAGACCTTACCAAGCCTTATATGGCGAGCTGATTGGTCACCTAACCGTGCCGAGCCAAACGGGTTATAACGCAGATTTCACAGCGCGTTTCGTGGTTGACCAAGTGAACATCCTAACCGCAGAGAACCCAGATCGCTGCGTCCAACCGCTGCGCTCAACACGAGTATTTGGTAATGAACCCTTCTGGTCAGCAACCTTCGATAAAGACCAGCTGAAATACACCAAGATGGGCGAACAGCCACAGACCCTCGATATTGAATCAAGCCGCACCACACCAAGCAGCCGTGACTACCAATTAGAAGGTAAAGCTGCACAAGGCAAACTCAACCTTACGAAAGAGAGCTGTAGCGACGGCATGAGCGATTCTATCTATGGATGGCATGCCAAGCTTAACCTCAATGACAGTAACTACAATGGCTGTGCGACGGTCTCTAACCAAGATCCAACGCTGGACTGGAGCGGACTCTACTTCGCTAGCTCAACGCAAAACTCAGGGTTCTCTATCAACCTTGAACTCAACAATGACCACAGTGCTATCACGACTTATTCATACAGCAATGGAGACCCTTCTATTGTTGAACAAGGCTTCTGGCAGCAACTGAACCAAAATCAGATACAAGTGGTTATGACTCGCCACCAGCAACAATATTTGATCTCCGAGCGCATCTTCACACTCGATAATGGCAAGCTAATCGCTGAAAAAGAGAAAGTGGGCAACGTGGTGTATCCGATTGCCAATGGCGGTCTGGTGCTATTCGAAGCTAAGAGTGCGCAAGCACAAGTAAACACCACCACTAACGTTGATCTAACCGCAAAGCAGGTGAACTCCAGCGATCAACTTGATCCAAAAGTCGACCAAGCGATCCGCGAATACTTTAAGATCAACAACAGCTCACCTGACGACACTAAATACCGCTGGTTAACCTACGACCTCAACGGCGACGGTAAAGAAGAGCTGTTCGCCCAACTCGATTGGTGTGGTTCTGGTGGCTGTACACTGCTAATTTTCGAAAACCATCAAGATAACTGGCGCTTCAATAGCCGAGTGACACTGGTTAAGGGCGACATACGCTTAGGTAAATCGCAAAACCACGGCTGGCAGGATCTGATCTTCAATGTCAGTGGCGGCGGTGCAACACCGGCGAAACACACACTTTCATACTCTGGTGTCAGCTACCCGCTAAACCCAAGTGTCGCTCCAGTTGCAGATGATGCTGATATCAGCGACGTGGTTTTGTTTGCTGATGGTATCTCACCCGCACAAAGTGGAGTTAAGTTGTAAACATGAATAACCAACAAGCTTGCCATGGTTGTAGCTTCACTCACCAATGTATTTGTCACCTGATACCTAGTGTCGCAAGCCAAATCGATCTTGTACTGCTCACTCATGAGAATGAACTGTCACGCGATACCAATACAGGGAAGCTGCTTCAGCAATCCCTTGATCAGTGTCAGTCCATTGTATGGCAAAGGAAAACACCACCAGCGGAGCTCATCGCACTGCTTGACGATGAAACACGACAACCGTTTCTTTTATTCCCAAGTGATCAAAGTGTCGAGTGCCAGCAAGCTGTAATGACCCAAGCCCAGAGCCGTAAGCCGCTATTCATCATCTTGGATGGCACATGGCAAGAAGCGAAGAAGATGCTTAACAAGAGCTCGTGGTTACAAGCCGTTCCGCGAGTTCACCTCGATATTACCAGCGAATCTTCATACACCTTGCGCCGCAACCAAGACAGTGGCCACTTGTGTACTTGTGAAGTGGGTATTGAGTTACTCAAATCTTTAGGTGAAAGTGAATCTGCCAAGCTCATTGATGACTACTACCAGCATTATCTAAAAGTGTTCCACGCCGACAAGTGTGGCCACGCCCTCAAATAGACCAAGCAGGCGCGCGGGAAGGTAAAAACACATTTCGGGACGAGACAGACACTAAAAACAAAAAGGGTGAACCATAAGCTCACCCTTTTTACATCGTATTTTCGTTATTGAGCCAACCAGTGTTTCACGTGAAACGCTCGCTCCATCAAAACAAACGCTGAGGTTGACCAAAGTAATACCCTTGCAAGTAATCGACCCCCATGTCTTCAGCAATACGGCACACCTGCTCATTATGAACGAACTCCGCCACCGTCTTAGCATTCAGAATCTGGCATAAGCTCACCAACTGCTGAGCGATCTTGCGCTGCTTTTTATCTTTATCAATATTGCGAATCAAACTGCCATCAAGCTTGATCACCTGTGGTTCTAGCTTCAATATCTCATCAATGTTCGAATAGCCCGAACCAAAGTCATCAACAATAATATTCACACCAAGATCGCGGAAGTGATTACACACCTCAATCAAGCGACCGTAATCCTGAATTTGTTCCGTTTCTAACACCTCCAAGCCAATACGCTGTGGGTGACTGATTTTCTTGATCGCTTGTTCAAGGTGAAGAATGGTTTTCTCATTGCTGAAATCTTGTGGCGCTAAATTAATTGAGAACGAATCGGTTCGCTGACTCATAAAATCGAAGGTGCGCGTTATCATCTGACGACTGAGGCGTGTATAGAGATGGGTTCCTTCAATGATTGGCAAGAACTTACCCGGTGCAATTAACTGACCGTCCTCTTCAATTCGAACCAAACACTCGTAGCTCTCTACCTGATGACTGTGTGCTGAAACTATGGGCTGAGAGCACGCCACAATATTCTGATTAAGCACCGCGCGACTCACGCACGACAGCCAACCAAGTTGCTCTTGGCGATGCTGCTCCAATTGAATGAGTGCCTTGGCGCTCACTAGGTGCTTGTTCTGGCTAACAGCGCTGCGCCTCGCATCAATCGCCTTCAACAATAAGTCATCAATAGAGGTAGTCGGGAAATCTCGACGGCTGGCGATACCCGCACAGATAGACACCGACAAGTAATCAATATCGGGTAAACCGGTAGGCTCAAAATTCACATGCTCGGTTTGATCGGCAAATTCCGAGAATCGCTGATGAATATGTTCTTGGCTCGCCCAACTATCAAACACCACCGCCCACTCACCAATACCGATACTGTAGAGCTGACAGCCCTCATCAAAGAACTGCCACAGCGCCTTTTGAAAGTACTCACTCAAATCATGCAGAAGCTTGTCACCTACTCGATAACCATACTTCTCATTGATCTGACCAAAGGTCGTGACCTTCAAAGCTAGTAAGTGGCTATCACTGCTCATCTTCGACAGTTTCTCACGCAGCACACTTCGATTGGGTAAACCTGTACGGTGATCAATTCGATAGCTTGCCGTCAATGCAGTGGCTTGCTGCTGAATCTTACTCGCCATGCTGTTGTTCATGTCATCGACATCAAGCAGTGCATTTCGGATCAATGAAAACAGAGGGGATATGTTGGTCGCGGGTTGCGTCTCTAATGGCAATACCGCCTTACCCTCGCCTTCTCTAAGCGCAAGATAAGTGAGGCTATGGTGCAAGATTCGCTGTTGGCCATTCTCTTGATAAAGTTCTCCCATGCAGTAAACGCCATAGCTGTCGGCCAATTTTTGGAAAACCTCAACCTCTTGGTTGCCATCAATAAAGTCGATGCGAGATGTACAGTTATAAATGAAGAACTGTTCTGGCCTATGAGAGGCGATCTGCTGCACGCCCAGTCGTATCTGCTCTAAGGTCAGTGATGGATGGTCATAACAAAACCGGACCTCATCGCCCACTTGGAACAGGCCGCTGAATTCTATCTCTCCACTTTCCGTTACCTTGAGCGGTAAGTGAATGTTTTGCTCTTTCGGGTCACCGACCATCAAGGGAAAGTTATGCAGTTGCTCAAAAGGCACTTCGAGGCCATCAGCGAGGTAACGATTGTAGAGTTCGCGAACAGGCATCCCATCCAGTTCCAACAACCGGTTCTCTTGAGCACCTGTCACTCGAAAAGTTCGACCAATCGGATTCCATTCAGTGTAGTAACCCTTAGCGATGGAGAGCTCAACACTGTGCAGCGCCAACATCACATAGGCATTTTCATAGCAAATGCCGTCTAACATCACCCATCGCCCATTATCTGTGATGGTCGATGCACCGCCACAGATCGGTAATGAATACATCGACTGCTCAAACGCTGAAAATAGATCTCGGTTATTTATCTGCAAGCGGTCTGCGAAACAGATGATGCTTTGAGTATTATCATTGCACTCAAGCTGTTGCCACATAGCGTGGCTATCGAGCAATGGTTGTTCGCTATATTCGACAACACCACAAGAGTAAGACGTCGCGTCAAAGCGGGTAACAATCAGATAAAGACCTTGGTGCAGGATGACACCTTGACTAATGTAGTGGTTAGCACTGCAACCAATCAATTTGGCATTGGGAAAAGTCGATTGAATCACTTGGCAGGCAGCCAAAACAGAACCTTTCTCGAAAGACGAAAACACCTGAATCAGTAGGCTTTCATGTTGATGAAAATCTATCTTTTCCAATTCACGTTGGGTTTGCTCAATGTCTTGTATCAGGAGAGAAGTCGACTGCATATTCACATTAATCGTTACGTTAATGATTTATTATTGTGCTTATTATAGATAAGGCTTGCACGGAATACTTGCGATCGCGTTATGAATAATGTGACCTTAGTTAGACATCATTCATTCCGCCAAAAAGCAGTCATTAATGGCGGCGCAGTACTTTTATAGCCAGTCGTTACACAATGCGGGAAGCTTTAACTGCTAAAACAGTCGCTTAGGCTCACCGAAGTAGTAACCCTGCAGATAATCGACACCCATTTGCTCTGCTATCTCACAAACCTGTTGGTTATGGACAAATTCAGCGACCGTTTTGGCATTGAACACTTGGCACAAACGAATCAACTGAGAGGCTATGTTTCTTTGTTTTTGATCTTTGTCGATATTACGAATCAAGCTACCGTCGAGCTTAATGATCTGTGGCTCAAGCTTAATGATTTCCTCGATGTTGGAGTAACCAGAGCCAAAGTCATCAACAATGATTCTCGCCCCGAGAGCACGGAAGTGATCACACACCTCAATCATGCGACCATAATCTTTAATCTGCTCAGACTCGAGAACCTCTAGGCCAAGTCGAGTGGGATCGTTCATAGCACTGATGGCGGTCTCGAGCACCTCAAGCGTCTTGTCGCTCAACAAATCTTGCGGGGATAGGTTGATAGAAAATGGGCTTTGCTTATCCGCCATATAACCTATGGTGTTCTTAATCATGTGTCGGCTGAGGCGAGTGTAAAGGTGCGTGTCGGCAATGATAGGTAAGAACTTACCTGGTGGCACAATGGTACCGTCTGACTCCATGATTCTGACCAAACACTCTTGGCCAATCATTTCGTGCGTAACCGACTCCACAATCGGCTGGGAATAGGTGATGATGTTCTGATCTAGAATCGCACGACTTACACAACTCAACCAACCGAGTTGCTCTTTGCGGTCCTCTTCGCTCACCTGAATATCTTTGGCATTGGTGATGTGGGTATTGTTACGTACTCCATAGCGTCGAGCTTCGATCGCTTTCAATAAGATCTGGTCACCACTGTCGGTTAAGAAGTCACAACGACTAGCAAAGCCGCCACACAGAGAAACTGACAGGTAATCAATATCAGCCAAACCATATGGCTCAAAATTTATGTGTTCGATGTCATCGGCGAACTCAACGAAACCTTCTTTTATTTTCGTACTACCAACACTAGCATTGAAGATAATCGCCCACTCTCCAACACCAATACTGAATAGCTCTACCTTCACGCGAGGCTCTTTAACCACACGAAGCTGTAATCGCTCGATAAAGTGATTAGACAGATCGAGTAGCAGCTGATCCCCCACTTGATAACCATACTTCTCGTTAACCTGATGGAAGTTGGTTAGCTTTAAGGTCAGCAGATGTTCACTGAACAGAATCGTATTGAGGCGCTCTTTCAGTACGATACGGTTCGGCAAACCAGTACGCGAGTCAATGCGATAGCTTTCGGTTAAGCGACGCGCTTGTTGATGGAGTTTCTTTTCCATCTGAGTATTCATACTGTCGAGATCAGCGACTGCATTTCTGACTAGGTTAAGCAATGGCGACACGGTTGAGCCACACTGAAAGTCTTCGCAATGAAACTCTTTAATCTCGTCAGACTCGCGCATAGCGATATAAGTCAAGCTGTGGTGCAGTATCTCTTGGCGGTCTTCATTACGGTATAGCTCCCCCATGCAGTAGGCACCACATGTATTCACTATCCCTTCAAATGGCTTGAGATCAAGTTTACTGTCGATAAATTCAAGTCGAGATACGCAGTTATAAATGATCACCGATTCAGGCTGATGCATGGCTAGCATCTCGGCACCGTGGTGCACCTTTTCTGCAGTGAGCGATGGGTGGTTATAACAAAACTGCGCCTCTTCACCGACATGCCAAGGGCTATCAAACTCAATACTGCCATCATCATTAATACGTAGCGGCGTCGAGATACCCTTCTTTCTGCCAAGTTCTCGATAAAGTGGAAAGCTCATCAGTTGACTAAAAGGAAGGTCTTTGCCATCCGCAAGGTAATGTTTGAATACTTCAATAGCCGGCTTGTCGTTCAATGCGTATAAGCGATTTCCGATTGCGTGTGTGACTCGTAGCTTCATCCCAATCGGGTTCCACTCAGAGTACGCGTCCGACCAAACCTTCAATCTTGGGTTAGTCAGAGCCACAGCAACACAGGCGTGCTGGTAGGTTTGCTCGTTATACATAACCCAACGGCCAAATTCATTCTCATGGCACAGTCCACCAGCTATCGGCAAGGCGTAAGGCAAATTTTCAAAAGCGCTATAAATAGGATAATCACGCCCTTCAACCTGATCGCACAAGCTGATGACCGTTTTGGTTTCTTCTGTAAGGCGCAGCTGAAAAGCTAAGTCTTGGCTGTCTTGATTTGGATTGCCGGAAAAAGGCTGGACCGCAGAGGTTAGATGGGTTTCGTTGAACTCACTGATGATGACTAAGGTGCATGCACTTTCAAGGCAATTATCACAGATAACATGACGAGCACTCTGGCCAATTAGCGTCGCATTATTTAAACGATTGAGGGCAACACCCGCGATTTGACGAGCTAGATCTGAAGATTGAGCTGAGAAAATTTGAATAAGGTACTGTTTGCTGTCACACCATTCTCGCTGATCAAATTGAGCTCTAAATAACGCCTCAGTATTTGCGAGAAATGTAAATGTTTGCATGCCAACCCTTGTTCAAAATCGAGTGAAGTAACAACCCGCAACCACTGCTATGACTGAAATGAATCGATAAAAAGTAGTCGCCAATTATCCTAGCCTAATCAGGCTTTTATAGGCGACTAATGTAACAATTCAATAGCATAAATGCGACACAATAAGCTTACCAAGCCATTAAATTAGTCGCATAAGATCGCTAAGTTGGTCTATTTCAACATCAGGGAGCACACTCGCCTTAGGGGAGCGGTATAAATTGGAACCAGTGTCATTAAACCAGCACGCCTGGAAGCCATTTTGCTTGGCTCCATAGACATCCGTTTTAAGGTGATCACCAACATGAAGAATATTCTCAGCGTCGCAATCTAGGTGTTGCTGAGCTTTTTCAAACATATCTGGATAGGGTTTTGCTCTGCCATCAGGGCCGGCTTTAAGGATTAATTGAAAGTACTGCCCTAAGGCAATTTTGTGAGGGTCGACATTGCCATTGGTAATCGCAACCAGAGGAATACGTTGGCTAAGTTCAGACATCACTCGATGCGTTTCTTGAGGGACATCGACTTGATTACGCAACCACAAGGCATGCTCAATGCCTTCTCGAGCCGCTTGCTTTGCTTGCGGCAGGGAGTAACCCAATTGCAGCAAACCACTCTTAATCTGAGTTTCACGCCACACGGTGACATCATGTTTCAAAGCTGGGTTTTCAGATGCGACTTGCTGCTTAATGCCCTGCCACTCTTCAAGCGATAAAGAAGCCGACACTGGGTGCTTTTGATAAAGCCACTGTGCCATCTCTTTCTCAACCTTCATGATCACAGGCCAGTTGTCATACAGGGTGTCATCCAAGTCAAAGGTCATGGCTTTAATGGGCTTTAACCCTCGATAAATTCGCATAGTAAACCCTTAAATCTAATCTTTATTCTTCTTACGAGCTCTCGGGTGAGCCTGATCATAAGCCTGTGCTAAGTGTTGGAAATCTAAGTGGGTATACACTTGAGTCGTCGAGATGTTTTCATGGCCAAGCAACTCTTGAACAGCACGAAGATTCTGGCTCGATTCAAGCACATGCGTTGCAAAGGAGTGACGCAGTTTATGCGGGCTAATATGACTCGCGACAGATTGCTTCTTGCCCCACTCTTCCATGCGCTTTTGCACACTGCGGTGAGAGATACGAGTCCCAAGCTTAGAGACAAACAGCGCAGTTTCACCCGGTGAAGCCAATTCACCACGAACTTTGAGCCATTTATCGACCCACTCTTTAGCTAAACCAGAAAAAGGCGCTTTGCGTTCTTTGTCGCCTTTACCAATCACTCGAATTTCGCCTTGTCGACCTAACACATCTTTAAGATTGATGCCGACCAGTTCTGCCAGTCGTAATCCAGCACCATACATCACCTCCATCATCGCTCGATCACGAATCGACAATGGATCGTCCTCATTCACATCAAGCAGTTGACCCACTTCATCAACATCGAGGTTTTTAGGCAAAGGGCGTTGTTTGCGAGGTGCAGAGACACCTTTAGCTGGATTGGCGGTCATTTCGCCACGCAACACAAGGAAATCAAAGAAGCTGCGCAATGACGATAAGCGAGTCGCGATGCTGCTCGCTTTCATTCCCTCACGCATGCCTTTGCTGGCTAGTTGTCTGACCCACGCCGCATCGACTTGCCCCCAGTCTTTAAGTCCGAGCGTGACTAAATGACCGGCCATGGTTTCAAGTTGTTGTTTGTAATTACGTTGGGTGTGTAGGCTGAGCCCCTTCTCGCTTCTGAGATATTCATAGAAGCGAGAAAGTGGCTTTTGAAGGCTGTTAGGAAGAGGTATTTTGGGCTCTAGGCTCATTATTTATCTGCCAAGGTAAGGTGTCCGCCAAATGAGCGACAACAAGTGCTAAATGGCGTAAAAAGAGCGTATCCATATGGGGTTGGAAATGTCCGCCATCTTCACTAGAAAAGGCGAGCAAACCCAATGGAGACTGCTTAGCAATCGGTAGTACTACATAAGAGCCTAGCTCTGGAACTGGATAATCACCAAACAAATCGTGTCTGTCGGCTTTTCTCAAGCGCCCAAGATAAGCATCTTTGCCATTGAAATGGTTAAGCGAAAACTTAGAGTAACCCTCAGCACTCAACTGATAAAAGCCAGATTGCGAAAGAATTCGAACATGAGCCTTAAGCCCAAGATCTAACGCTTTTTGTTCAACGGCTTTTATCACCTGCATAAAGTCACTGCATTTCAGCACTTGCGCTTGCAGATCCATAAACTCATAGAAGGTTTTATCGTTATTTGCTGCCAACGACATCAAGCCAGTGATCTCTTCTTCAAGCTCTTCGATTCGATGACGCTGGCGTTTAAGCTGAACCTCAACCAGAGAAACAGCGCCCTGCTCAACGTTATTGATAGCAAGGCGATCAACCAAATCTTTTCGGTCTTGGAAAAAATCTGGGTTATCACGTAAATATTCCGCGACCACTTCTGCGGTGAGTGCGTCGGCTTCAACGTAAGACAAAACCTATCCTTTATTTTTATGAATCTATTTGTTTTGGGTCGTTATTAGCAAGAAAGTTGACCATCAAACACATGCGTTGCAGGGCCGGTCATAAACAGAGGTTTACCCGGGCCTTGCCAGCTAATGTGTAAGTCACCGCCTGGTAGACGAACCTTCACATTCTCAGCCAGTAAGCCTTGAGTGATACCCACTGCAACTGCGCCACACGCTCCGCTGCCACATGCCTGAGTTTCACCCGCACCGCGCTCGTAAACACGTAGACGAACTTCTTCACGGTTAACGACCTGCATAAAGCCAGCATTAACACGCTCAGGGAAACGTTCATGTGATTCAAGTAGTGGGCCTAAGGTGTCCACATCAGCCGTGTCGACGTCATCAACCACGGTAACCACATGTGGGTTACCCATGCTTACCGCACCACAGAATAAGGTGTGTACATCCGTTCTTAGGATATACGTCTTCTCTGGCTGCTTGGCCTTGAATGGAATCTTGCCGGGTTCGAACTCAGGAATGCCCATGTTCACCGTGATCAGGTCATTCTCTTCAATCTTGAGAACCATTTTACCTTTCTTGGTACTCACGTTGATGCTGTACTTATTCGTTAAGCCTTTCATGCGAACGAATCGTGCAAAACAACGTGCACCATTGCCACACTGCTCCACTTCACTGCCATCCGCATTGAATATGCGGTAATGGAAATCAGTTTCTGGATCATAGGGAGCCTCAACCACAAGTAGCTGATCAAAGCCCACACCAGTGTGACGATCCGCCAAACGACGGATCAAATCTGGAGAAAAGAAAATATTTTGAGTAATGCAGTCCACGACCATGAAATCATTGCCCAAACCATGCATTTTAGAAAAGTGGAAGTGCATAACGCTTAAAATTACTCCGGAAGAATGTTTTCAAGTTCCCACAGACTCGTAAGCTCTTCACGCTGACGAACCAAGTGAGTTTTATCGCCATCCACCAGCACTTCAGCCGCACGCGAACGAGTGTTGTAGTTAGATGACATCGCGAAGCCATAAGCACCCGCTGAACGAACTGCTAGCAGATCACCTTCTTCAAGAACAAGGTCACGATCTTTACCTAGGAAATCGCCTGTCTCACAGATTGGGCCAACCAAATCGTAAGTCACAGCTTCACCCTGACGAGGGCTAACAGGAACAATATCCTGCCAAGCTTGATAAAGTGCTGGGCGCATTAGATCGTTCATTGCTGCATCGATGATGGCAAAGTTCTTGTGCTCTGTTGGCTTGAGGAACTCGACTTTCGTTAATAATACACCAGCGTTAGCAGCAATCGCTCTTCCAGGCTCGAAAATCAGCTCTAGATCAGAATGATTGTCTAGGCGAGCCAATAAGGCTTTCGCGTAGTCAGAAGGCTGTGGTGGTAATTCATCACGATAAACCACACCCAAACCGCCACCGACATCAAGGTGTTTGATGTTGATACCGTTAGCACGTAGCTGGTCGATCAGCGCAAGCAGGCGATCGGTTGCATCGATGAAAGGTTCGATATCCGTTAACTGAGAACCAATGTGGCAATCAATACCATGGATAGACAAGTTATCGAGTGTTTTTGCAAACTCATAGACAGCAGGAGCACGGTCGAAAGCGATACCAAACTTGTTATCACGCAGACCAGTAGAGATATAAGGGTGAGTGTTCGCATCAACGTCTGGGTTGATACGCAGTGAAATCGGCGCTTTAACACCAAGCTCACCAGCTACTTTATTCAGTCGCTCTAGTTCTGGTTCAGACTCTACGTTGAAACACTTAATGTTCAACTCAAGCGCACGCTTCATTTCAGCGGCTGTTTTACCGACACCAGAGAATACAACTTTTGCTGGATCGCCACCGGCAGCAACCACACGCTCTAGCTCACCGCCAGAAACGATATCGAAGCCAGAGCCCAAACGAGCCAAAGTATTCAACACGCCAAGGTTTGAGTTAGCTTTAACGGCATAACACACCAAGTGCGGATGCTCACCAACCGATGAATCAAACGCATTCCAGTGGCGTTCTAATGTTGCACGAGAATATACATACAGCGGTGTACCATATTGCTCTGCTAGTTGTGAAAGTGCGACGTCCTCAGCCCAAAGCTGGCCATCTTCCTGATAGTTGAAGTAATCCAAAGTTCTTATCCCTTATAAATAACGATTTCTGCGTGTTTTCACTTATTGTGATTGTTCGGTTTGCTGAACTTCATCAGGATCGTACAAAGGACCCGTTTGACCACAACCAGAAAGTCCAATAACGGACATCATAAATAGAGCAGCAATTAATTTTTTCATTTTGCATATCGTGATTATTAACTCAATGCCCCCTATAATCGCACCACACTCAGGAAAAGCAATAGGATAGAAAGGATGAACGAGACTGAATTTCATCAGCTGGTCGATATACAGATGCAAAACATCGAAGAAGCTATCGATGAATCAGAGGCAGATATTGATTACGAAGTGACTGGTAACGTGATGACGCTGGAGTTTGAGAACCGCAGCCAAATCATCATTAACCGCCAAGAACCAATGAAAGAAATCTGGTTAGCGTCTAAATCTGGTGGCTTTCACTTCAAGCTAGTTGACGACAAGTGGACATGTTCAAAGACGGGCATGGAGCTGTTTGAGATGGTTAAAGAAGAATGCGTGAAGCACGCAGGTGAAGCGATCGATTGGGTCTAATCATTTGTAAGCAAAACTAAAAAGGAGTGAATCAATCACTCCTTTTTCAATATCAATCGGGCTTAGTAAGACTAGATGTTGACTATCTTTGAGCTCCGAGAAGCTAAAGTTGCATCGTTACGATAAGGCACAACGTAAGAATTGCCTTCTTCAGGATGAACGATTTGGTAGTACTGAGGTAGGTTAAAGTTAATCAACTTAGACGACATCTTCGACTCATCTTTTACCGATGTGTAGAAAGAATTCACGCTCGCGATCATCTCATCTTTTTCACCGCTGTACTGGTGGTAGACCTCAACTTGGTTCGACTCGTCCAATACATAAATATTGAAGCCTTTGTCGGTATCTTCGAAAAAGAACTGAATCAAGCCCTCACTCGCAAAACCATCCACCACTTCTGGTAGCTGATACTCTTGCTCTTTATCGAGCATCAGTAAAGGTGAGCCTTTGAGCTTATTGGTTGAGATGCTACGGTAGAAATCGACCGAGTTTTCCAACATCTGTACCGACACACCACGACGTTCGAAGAACAGACCAAACATCTTATTAGCTAAACGAATAGCCTTAAAGCGGCGGCGCTTCTCGGGTTCAATCGGTTTCAATCGTAAATCGATACACTCAGCAAGCAGTTGATACACCATGTTACGCATCACACCACGCAGGTTTTTGCTGTAACAGAACACATCAACCGATTCTGGCGGTAAAGCATCTTGGTGCATTTTGCCAAGCACCGTCTTAAGCGCATCCAGCATTGCCGTATCACCTTGGAAATGCAGCGTACGTACTTCATGCCAAGAGTTACGATAAACTAAGTCGACACTGCCGACTAAGCTCTTACCTTCCTCACCAAAGCTGAAGATATCGGCGTTCTTGAGGTCCACTTTTAATGCACGACCACTTAATTCAGACGTCGGGTCATTTTCAAAGTTGATGAACATCGCTAGCTGGCTTATCTCACACGGGCTCGCCAGTGCTTGCATACTTGGGCGACGCTTACGCAAAGAAAACGTATTACGCAGGTCGCTCACCATTTGATAGAACTTATCGATATCGATGTGAGCGTCACGTACCACAGAGTGCAAACGTGTCGACTCGGTAATCAAGCCATTAAAAAACGACCATGCTACCAACTTACTCAAGTACTCATGGTGCTCTAGAGAAGGCTGACCAAGAATGCGGTGTGCAACCAGTGGCTGCTTATACAAGTACCAACCTGCTTTATTCGACTGACCCTGACGAACTTCGATGAAGCTCAAGTCGGGTTCATGCAGATCCGGAGAGATTTGTGGGTTCAGCAGTGTCACTTTACCTGGCAATACCTCAAACGCAGCGTAAAGCTTACGTGCCAAGATGCTGATATCTTGTGGACTGATTGCCGAAGTGATGTCGTTACGACGCGCAAATTGAATCAGATTACGATAGCTCAGCATCAAGGCATCAAGCAGTGCATGGTGCACCACTTTAACCTGCTCAACCTTCCAGTTACGGCGGTTATCGAGCTCAGCAATGGTTTCATGTCCCCAATTCCAAGATTTAGTCATCTCGGTTAAGGCTTCACGACGCCACGCAACGGAGCCAATGCCCGCATCTCGTGACAACTTCTCGTGGGTCTTAAGATAAAAACAGCGCCTCACCAAGTCCAATCGAGTATGGTCGTTAATACGCTCTAGGTAGCGCGTTACCTTCTCAAGCATCAGATAGTAACTATCCATGCCATACAGATCCGGTTCATCCGCGAAGAAGCGACGCTTGGTATCAATACTCAGCAGTTGGGTGTTTGGGTATTCCCATGAATAGGCTTCTAACAGGATCGCCTTCAAAACCGATTTATACGGTGAGTCGATACTCTTATAGAGCTGCCACAGGTTTGAACCAAAGTACTCTTCAGCGGGAATGCGATTCAGCTTGCCGAAATCGATCCACTGCGAGCAATCAAGATAGCCATCCTGACACAAACCTTGAACATACTCGTCGTAACACTCTTCCATTTCTGGCGGAATGATTTGCCACAACAAACGCTGACCAGCCAAACGAACCGCAGAGCGATAAAACTCATCAAGCAATAATAAGTGCTGTGAAGAACCACAGTTATCGCCGGTCATCTCTTCTGAATGGTTCGAACGGAAACGCTCTTCATCCATCAAGAAGAAGTTCGCTTCTACTCCCAAGGTTTCAGCCCAATCGGTAATCAAGAGACACTTGTTGGTTAGGCTATCGCGAGAGGCGCCATCCATATCCGGGGAAACACACACCCAGATATCAAGATCACTTGAAGTGCTTTGACCAATAGAAGAAGTACTACCCATGGTGTACAAGCCAAGGATTGCTGGTTCATCCGTCTCGGTGAGTTTGCCACCCAGCGTTAATTCGGTATCAGAGACAAATTGCTTTTGGAATTCATTAAGCGTGAAGCTACGAATTCCAAAAGGAACTTGTTGGTCATAATAACCAGGCATCATCGGGTGATTGAAGTGAAGCAGTGCGGGAATAAGGTTGAATACTCGCTGGCCTTGCACATTCATCAACGCCAACGCACGATCAATGCGCTGCTGATTTAGATTGTCTAATCGTTGAATCAAAGTTTGAGTGTAAGCCTGCAAGGTAAGTCCTTGGTTTGAGGTTAAGTGCAGTTCTGTTTAGTTACTGAACGAAAGGAGCAACAAAACGTGATCAATTTAACACTTTTACCCTTAATGGTAAAGCAAAGGAACCCGTCATACTGGTCAATTCCTTGATGACAGAAAGTTAAACTCACGGCGCCGTAGTGTCCTCTTTATTGACTATTTCTAATAATAGCCCATGTTTCAAATGAGATACTAATCACACTATTTTGGTGAACTCATGAAAATCTCTCAGCTATCAAAGTATGGAATGATCAAACAGTAAGAATTCTCGCCTCATAATGGTAGGATTAGGCTATTACAGAACCTATATCGGAAACACCATGACAAATTCAGCACCAATCCGTATCGCGACCAGAAAAAGCCCTCTTGCCCTTTGGCAGGCATACTTTGTAAGGGATGCACTGCAAGCTGCTCACCCTGGTTTAGAGGTTGAGTTAGTAACTATGGTGACCAAAGGTGACATCATCCTAGACACTCCGCTTGCTAAAGTGGGTGGTAAAGGACTGTTCGTTAAAGAACTTGAAGTAGCCATGCTAGAAGGTCGTGCTGACCTAGCGGTTCACTCAATGAAAGATGTACCTGTCGACTTCCCTGAAGGTCTAGGTCTGGTAACAATTTGTGAGCGCGAAGATCCGCGTGACGCTTTCGTATCAAACACTTACAACAACATCGACGAACTCCCACAAGGTGCTGTCGTGGGTACGTGCAGTCTGCGTCGCCAATGCCAACTGTTAGAATACCGCCCAGATCTGATCATCAAAGAGCTGCGCGGCAACGTTGGTACTCGTCTAGGTAAACTCGATGATGGTCAATACGATGCGATCGTACTGGCTGCTGCAGGTCTTAAACGTCTAGAGCTAGAAGAGCGTATTCGTAGCTTCATCGAACCAGAGCAGTCTCTCCCTGCTGTTGGCCAAGGCGCTGTTGGTATTGAGTGTCGCCTTGATGACGAGCGTCTGATTAAACTCCTTGAACCACTGAATCATAAAGACACGGCTGATCGTGTACTGTGCGAACGTGCAATGAACCTTACCCTAGAAGGTGGCTGTCAGGTTCCTATCGGCAGCTACTCATTATTAGATGGCGAAAACATCTGGCTACGTGCATTAGTTGGTGAACCGGACGGTTCTAAGATGGTTCGTGGTGAGATCTCTGGCCCTCGCAAAGATGCAGAAGCACTTGGCGTGACTCTGGCAAATCAATTGCTGGATGATGGCGCGAGAGAAATCTTAACCAAGCTCTACGTTGACCAAGAATAATCATGACAGTGTTGGTGACTCGTCCCGGTTCAGAGGGACAATCGCTTTGCCAACAACTAGCGGATGAAGGGGTTCAAGCAATCCATCATCCGCTGATTCGTATCGTGGATAATCCCAACTCTGCGGATTTAAGCACCCAGCTTAATAACAGCGATATCATTATTGCAGTCAGTCACCACGCCGTGGCGGCTGCCCAAAGCATCCTTTCAAAAACCTCATCCATTTGGCCTACTTCGCCGCTTTATCTTGGCGTTGGTCAAAAAACTGCGCACGTTTTAAGCAAAGTCTGTAAACAAAAAGTAAACTATCCTCAAGTTAGTGATAGTGAACATCTTCTTAAACTTACTGAACTTAATGGCGTAGAAAATAAGTCCATTTTGATACTACGTGGCAATGGTGGGCGTGAGCTCATTAGGGATTCTCTACTCAATCGAGGTGCACAAGTCTCTTATTGTGAGACCTACCGTAGAGAATATATTCCTATTAGCGACCACAATACCTATCAAACATGGATAAACAAAAAAACGTCCAAAGTTGTCATCACTAGTCAGGAACAATTGGAGTATCTCTGCTCAATTACCCCTGATGAGTATTTGGCTTGGCTTTCAACAAGACATCTATTTGTCCCAAGCCAGCGCATTGTAGAACGAGCACAACAACTCGGCTTCTCGAATGTGACCAATACTCACAGTGCTACGAACCAAATATTACTGGCTGCTCTCCGGCCCTAGCTAGAAACAGGAAATAAGCATGACAAGCAAAAAAAATAATGAGCATATTGAACCTGAAAAGAAACAAGATACTCAGCCAGTAGTTGTTGAAAACGAAAAAGCTGACTCTACAGAGACAAAACAACCTGAACAGAAGCTTGATGCCTCTGCTTCAAATACCGCTAAAAATGAGCAGCCTCAAGCTGAGCATAAAGAGCAAATAGAGAAAGCAGAAAAGCAAGGTAAGCGCGGTGTCAAACTAGGCGCTATTGCGATCGCTATTTCAATTATCTTCAGTGGCGGTATCGCATTTCAAATGCAGCAAAAGAGCGCTGAATACTCGGCTCAAATAGCCGCTCTTCAAGCACAACTTCAAAATACCCAATCTGCGGTAAATAAAGACCTACAAACAATCAAGCAAGAGACTATCCAAGAAGCCTCACACGCGGTGGAGAAAACTCAGGTCGTGCAATCTCAACAGCAGAAGAGCATTCAAAGCCTGCAGTTAGCAGTGGCTGACGTGAAAGGTCGCCGCCCGAATGACTGGTTACTTGCCGAAGCCGATTACCTTGTGAAACTAGCAGGACGTAAACTGTTCCTCGAGCATGATGCCGTTAGCGCAACCAAGTTAATGGAAAGCGCCGATCAACGTATCGCAGCACTGAATGACCCGAGCTTAGTGTCACTGCGTCAATCAATGACCAATGACATTACCAAGCTTCGCACTATTCCTCTGATCGACCGTGACGGCTTAGTTCTGCGTATCACAAGCTTGCAACAGCAAGTCGATACACTGCCGCTTGCCAATGCGATTCTTCCGGAAGCTGCGGTTGTTGAGAAAAAAGCCGTATCGCAAGATATTAATGATTGGCAGAACAACCTGATGACGTCGATGAAAGACTTCTCAGAAAACTTCATTACCTTCCGTAGTCGTGATGGCGAAGTTATCCCTCTACTCTCTCCTGAACAACACTTCTACCTGCGTGAAAACATCAAAGGTAAATTAGAAACCGCGATTCGCGCCGTCTACAAAGAACAAGGTGAACTCTATAGCGCAGCTCTTAATACCGCTAGCGAGTGGTCGAAAGCGTATCTAAACCAAGATAACAACTCAGTGATTGAATTTGAGAAAGCGATTAAACAGCTAAGTGAACAGAACATCTCTGTGAAATACCCTGTAAAGCTTGAATCTCAAAATGAGTTGTCAGATGTGATACGTGAGCGCCTACGTCGTGAAGTCACCGTTATGACCACGGAGGAAAAATAATGATTCGTTGGATTTTTCTTTTTCTCGTTCTAGGTGCTGGGTTAATTGTTGGTACTCAGTTCTCTGGTCAACAAGGCTACGTTCTGATCTCAATTGCGAATAAGACTATTGAGATGAGCGTGACAACACTGGTTATCTTTGTCATTGCTCTTCTAGCGGCTCTATTCGGCTTAGAGTACCTATTTAAAAAGCTTATGTACGCAAGCTCGACAACTTGGAACTGGTTCAGTGTTCGTAAGCTGAAACGTTCTCGTCGTTATACCAATGAAGGCATTATCAAGCTACTTGAAGGTGACTGGAAAGGCGCTGAGAAGAAAGTAACTCGTTGGGCTAACCATCACGACATGCCTCTACTTTGTTATTTAGTCGCTTCTCAAGCGGCACACGAACAAGGTAATACAAGTGAGCGAGATAAGTACATCGAGCTTGCTAGCCAACAGGACGACTCTCTACTAGCGGTTGAGCTAACTAAAGCTAAACAGCAAATCAGCGAGTCAAACTACGAAGCTGCATTCGATACACTTTCGACCCTAAAAGGCACATACCCTAATAACACTGCTGTACTTGGCCTGTTAAAAGCCACTTACTTGCAACTGAAGTTATGGCAGCCATTGCTAGAGTTAACGCCTAAGTTAGTTAAGAACAAACTTCTAACAGCTGATGAGCAACGTGAATTAGAACAGAAAGCACAATGTGGGCTACTTCATGATGTGGCACAACAGCAAGGTAGCGAAGGTTTAATCAGCCATTGGAACAAGCTTTCAAGAAAACAGAAACAAAGTTCGCACCTTGTATCCTGCTTTGTGAAGCAACTTATCGCTCGCAAAGCTGACTCAGAAGCCTTCACTGTGATCAAAGAGAACATTGCAAAGAGTGGGTCAAATGAACTCTACATGTTGCTTCCAGAGCTGAACTTATCCGATCACCACCCAGTAGTGGTCATGCTAGAACGTGCAATTAGTAAAGACAGTGGTAATGCCGAAGCACACAGCGCGCTGGCTCAGTTCTACTTAAGAGAGCAGAAGTGGGCGGAAGCACAAAGCCACTTCGAAAAAGCCCTAGCACTTCGTTCAAATGTTTCAGATTACGGATACCTATCTGACGCACTAGAGAAGCAAAACTTAACGAAAGCAGCTCACGAGGTTTCTCGTAAAGCGCTCGCTCTAGTTCAACCAGCTTAATTTAAAGTGTCTCAAACTAAGCCGATGCCTAGCATCGGCTTTTTTGTATCTAGTGTTTACCTTAGATAACTTCCTCAGTACTAATAAGCAAACACTAAAGATGGTAGTAAAAGTCTTCCATCCAAACCCCTTCTCCACACCCAGCTTATTGCTGACCGAAGCACCGTCCATTTTTAATATGGTCCACCTAGCTCGGAACAATCCATAAGTCACACATCTTGATCATGGGTTTTCAAATACTATTAATGCTTTATAAGTACTGATTTTAAGTCATGAGGTTAAATCTTCATGAAATCCCCCGCAAGGTTTCTTAAAAAACACTGAGGGATACTTTAGATCTATCCGTATGCAGTTTTAGCCAATTATAAAGCAAGCTGTTTAGAATCCATTTGAGCTGACTGACAACCTTTATATAAATTCTTAAAGGAATAACGATCAGATAACTTGATTGGATTTGTACCGAAAGAAAGAAAAGGCATTTCGCAGTAGTTGTCATTTGATAGAGATTAGCTCTAGATTACAGTGGGCTTAGCAACTGGAATCATTAGATGAAAATTACATTTCAGTAATGTACCTCAAAGCGTTGGAGATCGTAAATCCGACCTACCTCCGCAACCAACTTATTGGTTTAAGATTGAAGAAGTGAATGTATAGCAGCGGAGTTTCAGACTCTAGACGAAATCAATTCTGAGACACAGCAAAACTCCGAAGTTTAAAGCGCGGCTTAATCATCACTCAACAGAAGTAATTAAGAAGCCACAGTTATTTAGAAAACCCCTGCTAACTTATTGATTAAAAATAATTTGTCATGTTAGAGCCCATAAGCGTGAAGCCCTGCTATTGCTAACACAACTTTCTAATCAATCGTCGATTCAACGATTACTAGCCAAAACAACCTTTTACGGAAGTCAAAACCAAGAGTTATACCAATTAAAGTAAAA
>NZ_JBFRPJ010000077.1:0-3514 GCF_041471945.1 Vibrio sp. 10N.261.51.A4 | reverse complement strand
TCAAGGAACGCTCAAAAGTCCGCGCAGAGGAAGTCTAAAGAAAACATTACTTTAGACGGAATTTACGCTGAGCTTAGTGCTTAAGGTTCTGTCTATGAAGGCAGGCTAAACTCTTAAAGCGACCTAACAAAAATAGCCATTATAATTTACTTACACAATACCGATCTAAATGCAAGACATTGAAATTAATATACATTAATATGTCCGTGAACTTAATAGGGATATATTAATGCTCTCGAAAGAAAATAACCGTTTTATCAGTCATTGCTCTAACTGTTCTTGTTAGTTGTAAAAAAGATAAAGACGAAGGCGGCTCATATCCTAATGATGTTCCTGGGCGCTCTAACACTTACATTAATGTGACAAACTGAAGTCAACCTATAACTTTATTTGCTAGCAAAGATACAACAAGCCTCTTTGCTAGTGAGATTTCATTGTAGGCTCACCAAATGGCGCTAATCATGACACTATCAAAAAAATTCTGCGAGCAACGTCGGTTGCATTTGACTTACATGTTGAAAATGAAGATTTTGATAAGCTTCACGAGCTAGACCTAGATGGTACGCGAATGGAAATTTGGGTAGAACGTTCAGAAGAAGTAATGGATTTGGATGCTCGGAGGGTGTGACTATTGATAACGGTAGAAGCGATGGAAATCTAGACTTGTTACTTGATCATGATTTTGTTCACTTATTAACTGACCATTTGAATAAAAATCGATAACGGATGTTCTTTCGTCGCTGGATTGATGAGGGATTAGCAGAGATTGCATCTTGTGATGGTAAAGTCAATAAGAGCCAAATAAATACTCTTATTTCAATGCCTGCAATTAGGAGCTATTTGAATGGCAGCCTACCCATCGTTTAATCACAGATAAGACAGATGAGGATATATCGACATGGCTAGGTTGCATGCTAAACAGAATTCGATTTTCCTTAACATGGTAAATACGTAACTGCATCGAATTACGATCTAGTAGGCAATGATTATTTCCCTGTGTTTGTATTCAATAAGGCTATGGCTCATACAGGAATTACATATGACTACCTAGTTGAGATTTTACGAGCTTAGGTTGTTGATGGTTATTTATAATAAACTTGGATAGTGAACACTTTTAGCCGCCTAAATCGGACTCACCCGAACCTATTCTTTTCATATTCATTGCATACAAAAAATGGTGCTCTTATTAAGGGTTCACCACAAAAAAATATCTCAAAAAATTAACATTATTAATTGCAACAAACAATAAACAATAAACAACAAACAACAAACAATAAACAATTTCTTCAACTTACTTACAAAAGGGTTATCATGAATCAATGCTGCTTCGGCTATAAAGAAGAACTATTCTGCAATACTTGTGGTTCTATCCTTACTTCATCATCAAAAAATATTATTGATTTATTCCCAGACGCATTGGAAATTATTAGTGCCTACTTAGGGAAAAAACCATATGTATTTACAGGTGAAGTAATTTTTAAATACATATATACAGCCAAGGAAAAAAGTAGTGTCGCCAATGAGCGGACTTGCATTTTTATAACACTCAAAGACACTGACAGTAACACAATTCAAACAAATCTAAATTACGACTATGACGATTCTTTCAATGTTGAATTGGGGGATATAATTACCTGTGCCTCATCAGAGGGTTGGCAATTCAGCGAATCTTTAAGAATAGACAAGCATGATAAAGCTCATGTGAAAACAAGAGACACAGCCATGATTGCTTTCAAGCATGAATTGCGGGGCAATAGACTCTTAGATAAAGTACCAGCTCCCACTTTAAGCCCTCCATCTAACGTAAGGCTTCTAATTTTTACATTATTATACTTATTCTTCGGTCCGATACTGATATACCAGGTACACAATGCATTTTATCCTCAAAGTTATCATTCACCGAGTAGTTTTGGAATTGCGTTAATGGCTACAGTTCCTCTAGGTTTTGTTGGGTGGTTTCACGGATATTTAAACGGAAAGAAACATAAAAGGAAGATATTTGAAAGGAGAGAAATTGAATATCTCAGCTTAATGTCCCTAATAGAAAAAATTAAAGAATCACCTTTAAAAGCAATTGGAGTCAAGCTAAGACGCCCTAAGCTTATTTTATACTCACGTTGTTACAAATGTAACTCTAAGAACTTAGAGTATAGTAGGTTCTGCTCATCATGTGGAGAAAAACTTAAACAGAACATTTTTTCAGAAAATAATCCACACAATAGTAAAGAAGATTTTTCACTGGTAGTAGAGCCTATCTCCACTGAGCCCAGTGCACTTTTTGAAAAAAGTGAAGTCAAGGAAAAAACATCGTTATCACCACTTACCGCAAAGGAAATAGAAATAAGCCCTATTGATAGATTCAAGCAAGAAATTAGTGATACTACTCAATTCAAACATCAAGTAGTGACTGATTACTTACAGAAAAAGGTTATGGAATCCAACATAAAATTCCAATTAACTACCCTATCCTTTTTTGGACAAGTTATAAGAATGGATGATAAGGTTGAGGTTCGAAAAAAAACAGAAAAGGTAACGTGGTCAGATAGCAGAAACACTTATACGACTTATAATCACCATAGAAATTCAGAGGCTTCTGCGACGCTCACTTTAGAGTTACCGAATGGTGACAAAAGACAAATTGATATTCCACAGTCAATCATGAACAACATAAAACCAGATGACTGGCTATCAATATCGTTTATTCAAGTTAGAGAGGCAGGCAAACACATTCATTGTTTTTACGAAGATGTATATAACTACACTACGAAAAAGGATGTTGCTACTAATCAGGTCAAGTTTAAAAAGTCATTATTACGTGGACGTGCTGTATATTTATCTAGGCCTATTACGCTATCATTACTATTAACAGCGTGCTTCCTTGTTTGGACGACATTCGATAATCTTTTCAGGTGGTCTGGTCTTGATTATTATAATACATATATGTTTACTGTTGCACCATGTATAATTGTGTTGTTTGCGTATAGTATTATTGGAGGGTTGAAACGGTATCCAGGAAATCGTAAACGATTTAAGGACGTGAATGATGGTGTATATACCTTCAGGCGTAGATTGGATGAATTACAGCCTCCGTTGCAACAACGTTTAGATGATGCTTTAAAAAAGAAATGAAATATTGGGTAAACTTTCCTATTTGGTGGGGTATCAAACTTAGCCTCACAACTAGAGGTTTACGATAAGAAAAAGTAAGTCAGTTCCCAAAGTGAATGCCTTACAGAATAGTTATTGTAAAACGTAAAGTGTCACAGGCTTTTCAGGAGAAAAGCCTGTGACGGCTTCTATCTGTCAGCAGTCTGTTTTCTCAGACAACCTCAGGGCACTGAACCCTGTCATAGATAACCCCTTGCGAAGAAACATCGTAAACGTGTAGCTATAGCAATTCACTCGCTCTTAACTTACTATCTATAGCTAAGTCCAGTAACGCTAGCTGCATCAAATCGTTTTCAATCTCCAGCCTAGTTCTGTAGTGGCATAGTGAGGCTTTGTTGCGTAATTA
>NZ_JBFRPJ010000076.1:0-6814 GCF_041471945.1 Vibrio sp. 10N.261.51.A4 | reverse complement strand
TCATATTTGTTAACAAAGTGTGATCCCGCCCTGTTCAAAACCCAACCCCACACATCATAGCTATTTTGAATACATACAGCACAGTAATACATAATGAAATTTGCATAATGGTAAAGCGCGCCTATATTCATAACCTGTAGGAATCAATAATCTAAATTCAATGCTACACGTGAATTTATGGTTTACGATAAATACAAGTGTGAAAAATAGGGAATAAATTATGAAAAAATCACATATCGCCATTGCAGTGGTGAGCATACTATCGACATCTGCCGTATCGGCGGCGACCATTTATGAGACAGATGAAACAGTATTCAATATCGGCGGCCGCGCAGAAGTTCGAGGGAATTTCTCTGATGCGAATAAAAGTGCTGGTAATAGTAGCACCTATAGTGATAGATCACGTGTCCGCTTAAGTGTCGATGGCACACAAAAAGCGTCGGACGATATTTCCTTTTTTGGGAAATATGAATTCGAACTAACAGAGTCTGAAGATGGCGCATCAGATGATATCGGCATTAACACTCGATTCTTATATACGGGTGTTCAAACCAATCACGGTAACGTCTATTATGGCCACCAAAATAATGCCGTTACCTACTTAACCGATTGGACGGATATGGCTGAAACCTTCAGCGGCTATATCAATGAATACACGGTGTCGACTGCTGATCGAGCAAAAAATGTTTTACGTTATGAACTGACAAGCGACAACATCACCTTTCAAATTGATGGCAATTTCAATTCAGATAGTGAATCAGCACAAAGTGACGGCTTCGGTGCAGTTGTCGCCGGCAGCACTTCGATTGGGTTAGATATTGGCGTCGGTTATGCGTCAAGTGATGAAACCTATGGCGTTGGGACAGATACAGAAACTTCTGATGCCTATATTGGTGCGGTTAAGTACACCAACGATCAGGGGGTTTGGTTCGCCGCACTCTATCAATTTGGTAGTATTTCAGGTCTAGGTGTAAAAGATTCAGACTACGATTCTGCCGATGCTTACTTGGGATACTCGTTTGGTGCCAACAACGTCAACCTGACCTACAGCTACTTTGAAGCTGACGATATTGCAGATTACGACATTAACTTTATCGGTCTAGAATACGCACGTTATATTGGCGATGTGGCCTTCTTTGGTAGTTATAAGTTTAACATGTTAGACGAGGGCGAAGGTGGGCAAGGCGATAACGACGAAGATGAGCTACAGCTCGGTATGCGTTACGCGTTTTAGTCTAAACCAATCCACTTAATATTAGTAAAGCCGAGCATAATCAATGCTCGGCTTTTTAGTTTGTATAACTTATTCGTATCTAAGCGATTGAATGGAGTCCAACCGGATGCATTACTATCGATACCAACTATTCTTCAACATCGAATACAACGTTGTAGTTTTCGGTATAGGTGCAGTTTGGCTGGCGGCTACAAGTGAAGAAGCGTCGGCCTTTGTAATCGCCTTGGCTTGCCAGTTTGATGATCATTGGGCTGCCACACTTCTTACAAAATCGCACTTCTTTTGATGGCTCGATTAAATCGATGTGTGCTGCCAGTAACCTCTTCAAACGGCTCACTTGGTAGCTGTGTTTAATAGATGCACCAATCAGAGGTAAACCTGCCGATTTACACACGTGAATTAGTAGCTTTTCGCGATCGACTTTCCCTTTATTGAGCTCTTTGCCGTTATCAAGTTCGATAATAACGCGGGGCTCTAGCGTTCGCGGGTCGCAAACAACAAAGTCGAAGTAACTACGTGAGATCTTGTTGTTGGCGATAAACCAATTCTTCTTATTGTTCGTCTTAGCAGGAACAAGTACGTTCGACATGCTGACTTTAGCAAACACTTCCCCATGGTTGCCCACAGCTGATTTTAGCGCATTATAGAATGTCGCCTGTTGCGCCGACATCAACGCGCCTTTCTTCTGATAAGCGTGGTCTTTGGTGTCATCGTGTTTCACCACATACTTTTGAATAAAGTAAAAGAACACAACCAGAACAATTACAACGATAAAGATATTAGTCATTTTCCAACACAATCAAGTCTGTATAGGGATTAAGAGAGTAGCTAGCGTATGTAGAAAAGCATCACCTGGCAAGCAAAAGAGCGAGAGTCGCCAACCAGAATCACGACCTTTGAGCGCAGTGCCCAACGAGAGGTCGCTCCTTCGCTAGACACACCTCTCTTATTTTGATAATTAAATCATCAATTACACTCTAGATTGATTTAGATCAATTTACCTAGATTTGTGATCAACTAGTCTGAAAAACGTTAGGCAAATGTTAATAAGGAAATTGATATGGAACTTAAACAAGACCCAAGATGTTATACCGACGTATGTGTAGATGGTAAATGGTTCCACTATGACCACTGCGGAACCCAAGCCTACATGTTAAAGGGAGGAGCTTCGGCTGTGATTGAACTCGCTAGCGAACCAGCGACAGAAGGCGAATTGGTTGAAATGCTTCAAGGTGTCGCTAAGTAACCCACCAAGCCAAATCACAGTATGAATTAAGCGAATAAGAGTAAATAGCCGTATTAGTTCAGATAAGCACTCTTATTCGCTTAGTTATTGAAGTTCAGGTTTCTTGATTGCAGGGGATTAACTAAGTTTAGGAACTCAAATGATAACGACTTTATTGCGCCCTGACTGCTTAGCTTGATACAAAGCATCGTCTGCCGATTTCAAGTGTTTCTTATAGGTACGGCTATTCAACTGTTGCTCCGTTAGATGAGTCGTCGCACCAATCGATGTGGTTAATTCTAATGGGCCAGAATGCGTTTCAATCGCTCGGTCAGCGATCGCTTGCCTTATAAGCTTAAGCTCTTTATTAGGATCTTGATTCCCAGCCAGCAACAAAACAAACTCTTCCCCACCCCATCTTGCCACTACATCGTTTGTTGATAAGATTTTCTCTAAACGCTTAGCGACTTCCACCAGCACTTGGTCACCAATATCATGGCCATAAGTGTCATTAACTTGTTTGAAGCGGTCTAAATCTAGAATAGCGAGCGTATACCCAAACGACGACAAATGATGTGGCATCGGCTGAGTTAACCGTTGCTCTAAGTAACGCCTATTGTATAAGCCTGTCAGTTCGCATCTTGTTGATTGCTTAAGTAGTTCTTTGTTGGTCTTCTGGATCGAGCGTAACCTTATCAATAGTAACGTGGCGCTTATCATCACCATGATACCCAAAGCGACGACGATTCGATTCCGTAATTGCTGCTTATCTAATGTCAGCTCACCCAACTCTTTTTCTGCGTTAAGCAGTTCGTTTTCTTGAGCTAATGATGCCGTAGCGAAATCTTGCTCTAGTAAAAAGATATCACTCTGGCGCTTATCAAATAGCAGCGCTTTGTTGCCCTTGTAATAGAGTTTGAAGTAACGAAGTGCGTTCTCGCTGTCGCCTCTCGAATCATAGTATTCAGCAAGTGTTCTTAAGCCGAGGACCTTCCAGCTGCGAGTCCCCACAACATCGAACATTGCAGACGATCGCTTTAGATCAGCAAAAACAAAATTATCTCGGTTCAAACCAATGTTCGCTAAGGCTCTATTTAGGTAACACTGCCCCAATTGAAGTGTGTATTTGTCCACGCCTGGGTATCTAAGACACAAGTTTGCGACTTGTCGTGCTGACTCAAAGTTCTTTTCCGCCAACAACACATCACTCTCTGCTTTTAATAGGATGATTTTGTATCGTTCACTCACGTTATCGCCATTTAGCTTAGCCGCACTTTGATATGCTTCTCGGCCTTTGACTAAATCACCACTGCGCAGATAAGCAAAAGACTCATTCACATGCAGCACGCCGATGGTAGACGCTTCGAGTAGTCCACTCTTGTAATAGAGCTTTTTGGCTCTTTTAATCAGCTTGAGCGCTTTAGGCCAGTCTTCCAAATAGATATAAAGCAGTGCCATATTTGACACTAACTTGCTGTTGTAGATGTGATGAGGGTACTTCTTACCAAGGTCTAAACCTTTATGGAAAAAGTATTGAGCTTCAGGAAAGTCATTGCGGATGTTATTGATGACACCAGCCGTGTTATAGGCCTTAATCAACAACTCTTCATAGTGAAGCGATTCTGCGATATCTATCGCTGCTCTGATTTGGATTTCAGATTCCGCTAGCTCACCCTTACTGATGTATTCAATCGCCAATTCAACGAGAGATTGGGCCTTTAGCCAACCCATATGTTCTTGTTGTGCGAGTGCTTTAATCTGCCTGACGTATTCGGAAACCGCTTCGGTATCCAACTTATGTTGCGCGAGGTTGGACAAAATCATCAATTCGTAAGCACGATAGATGGCTTTATCTTGGTCTGGGAACTTGGCTTGGAGAGCCTCAAGTTGTTGGGAAGCTAAATTAGGGTCACCGCGAGATACATCGAGAATATCGATCAACGCAGATCCATATTGAGAGAGTGATAACTCTTTCTCTGGACTATAAACACTCGGGTTTTCAGGGCGAATATGCTTTAAATCGTCGTCATAAGTTGGATAGAGCAAATACAGCCCCAGCACAATACTCATCAGCACCACGAAAAGGAATGAACCTAACACATTGTTTCTATTCATTTATCAGGGCCATTATTGATTGAATTCCAATTTTATTGACGTTTTTTTAAGAGCGGTCAAACATTATACCCGACAGATATACAGATTAAAATCCTGCGCACTGGTGGATCTGAATTGGGTTTTTCTCATTAATTAGAATAATCAGGCAACTTTCTTGATTTAACTCAGACAATCATCTACCTCATTGGCGTTATAGTGATTTTCCTGTTCCTACCTCCGCGGCTTCTTTTTGAACAAGCGGAAGCATAATGAGAATTAACAATGACCCAAATTAATGAACAACGTCTTGTAGAACATTTCTGCGATCTAGTGAAAATTGATAGTGAATCTCGTAACGAAAAAGCGATTGCTGAAGCTTTGGCTGAGCAACTCGGTGAACTAGGTTTTGAAGTTCACAAACTGGCGGTTCCTGAAGAAGTGTCTAATGGTTTCAACATCTACGCTCGTCTAGATGGCACTCTTCCAGGTAGCACAGTGTTCAGCTGCCACATGGACACAGTGACGCCAGGCATCGGCATTGAGCCAATCATCGAAGACGGTATCATCCGTTCAAAAGGCAACACAATTCTAGGTGGTGACGACAAGTCTGGTATCGCAGCTATCATGGAAGCGGTTCGTTGCATTAAAGCTGAAGGACAAGAGCACAAAACTATCGAGATTGCATTTACTGTATTCGAAGAAGGCGGTCTGTTCGGCTCTTTGAACTTCGATATGTCTTACATTCAATCTGAGCACGCAATCGTACTTGATACAGGCGGTCCAATTGGCACTATCGTAAACGCAGCGCCTGGCCAGCAGAAGATTGTTGCTAAAATCAAAGGTCGCCCTGCTCACGCTGGTTTAGCACCAGAAGAAGGCATCAGCGCAATTCAAGTTGCTGCAGACGCTATTACTAAGATGAACCTACTTCGTATCGATGAAGAAACGACAGCAAACGTTGGTATTGTTGAAGGTGGTCAAGCAACTAACATCGTAATGCCAGAGCTTAAAGTCGTGGCTGAAGCACGTTCTCTAAACGGCGAAAAGCTAACGGCTCAAGTTGAACATATGATCTCTACATTCCAAGAAAGTGCTAAGCAGTTCGGCGCTGAAGTAGAAATCGAATCAACTCGTGCTTACGATGCATTCGTTATTGCAGACGATCATCCGCACATTCTTTCTATCAAATCGGCGTTTGAGAAGCTTGGCGTCACAGCGAACACTAAACGCACTGGCGGCGGTAGCGATGCAAACAACTTCAACGCAAAAGGCCTGACAACAGTTAACCTTTCTACTGGTATGGCGAAAGTTCACACCACTGAAGAGTACATTGCAGTGAAAGACATGGTCGCAATCACTGAGTTTGTTGTGGCTTACGTAACGCAATAATCGAATCCATTAGTTAGGTAGTCACTTCTATCTAGCACAATGAAAAAAGCCGAGACATCATCACGATGCTCGGCTTTTTGTTGTTTAGGTGAACATAGAAGGTCGAACCTAAAACCCTCTACGCTTCCAGAATTGGCCTTCGTCTTTTGCTACTAGGTCGAATGTCTTGTCGGCGATGATGTTGCCTTTTAGCTCAACCGTCATGCGCCACTTTCCTAGCTTGTTCGAGACAGGAGCCCAGATAGTGTCACCTAAGTAGAAATCCCAGTCATTGTTACCGACATACTCCTCACCATCAAACGGTTCGAGCACTTCACCTTTGTCTGTGGTGATGTTTGGGTGATAAATGCAGTAACGGATCTTCTCACCTTTGGCTTTTTTGATATTCAGGATATAGCCAAACTCTACGTCGATTTCAGCATCAA
Organism: Vibrio sp. 10N.261.51.A4; assembly: GCF_041471945.1. Lineage (NCBI taxonomy): Bacteria > Pseudomonadati > Pseudomonadota > Gammaproteobacteria > Vibrionales > Vibrionaceae > Vibrio > Vibrio sp. 10N.261.51.A4. Next base: position 447 of record NZ_JBFRPJ010000076.1, on the reverse strand, counting down.
CGGTGGTGGTGAACTCTTGGATTTTTGGAAGATCTTTAGATTTTGAATCCCATGTGGAATAGATACCATAAGAAGTCATGTCGACCACAACAGAGCGCTTTGCCATTTCAATCGTTACCTTGAAGTTGTTCTATTAATTTAATTCTATTTGCCATTCAGCCACGCAAGCAGAAGAAGAACGAGGCTATTCTTGCCAGTCTTTCGCCATACGCTTAATTACTGAAGGTTCAATGTCGTGAATAGTGCCATATTGCTCTCGGCACACTTCGATAATTAATTCTGCTTTATATTTGAGTGCAAGTTGGCGGTAGGCTTTCATTTCCCAATGCTTAATAAAGGTATTCGAAACAACCACATCAAACCCTTGCTTTAAGCCGTTTTCAGCTGTGTTTTGACACCACTCATGAGCTTGTTGCAGCTGCCTAGGGGCTTTGTTTCCTAAATCAG
>NZ_JBFRPJ010000075.1:0-887 GCF_041471945.1 Vibrio sp. 10N.261.51.A4 | reverse complement strand
TAGGGCGTGTTGATCTTTCGTGAGTGTTTTTTGAACAGCATGGTAAAGAGTTATAATTTGCTTCGCCAAAAGTAAAACCATAACCAATACCATGCCAAGAACAATGCTAACTGATATTCGCTGGGAACTGCTACTCCAAGTTATGAAAAGTACAGGTCGTATTTACGATAAAACTGAACATCGAATGACATTTGAAGGAATACTTTATCGAATGAGAACAGGTATTCCTTGGCGAGATCTACCCTCTGAGTTCGGAGAGTGGAGTACCGTTTACAGACGATTTAATCTTTGGTCAAAGAAAGGGATTTTAGATAATCTTTTCAAAAGTTTATCTAACATGGCTGATTTTGAATGGGTATTTCTTGATGGCTCTATAGTTAGAGCACATCAGCATAGTACAGGTGCAGCTACTGAAAGTTCAGAGCAAATAGGAAAAAGTCGCGGGGGCAACTCAACAAAAATTCACTTAGCCGTAGATAGTGGTGGCCTGCCGATTTGCTTTGATTTATCAGAGGGACAACGCCACGATATAGTGCATGCCGAAAGCTTAGTTGAGCAACTCGATGAAGTTAATACCATCGTTTGTGATAAAGGATATGACAGCGAACCTTTCCGTACTTTTGTTAAGGAACGTGGCGGAGAAACGGTAATTGCTAAACGCAATTACGGACAAGATATAGACAAAGACAGTATGGATTGGTGTTTATACAAGTATCGTCACTTGGTCGAAAATGCCTTTGGGAGAATTAAGCATTATCGAGCTATTTCAAGTAGATATGACAAGCTAGAAAGGAATTATGCCAGCATGTTATCGCTGGCATTCATGTTAATGTGGCTACCGATGTATTGTTGAACGCGAAATGTACAGCAAAGATCAACACGCCCTA
>NZ_JBFRPJ010000074.1:0-88255 GCF_041471945.1 Vibrio sp. 10N.261.51.A4 | reverse complement strand
CGTCTTGAATAGAAAAAGCCACTGAATGAACTGACCCCCAATAATTGGTGTCCAACTATTGGGGGTCAGTTCATTCAGTGGCTTTTTCTATTCAAGACGCTCTCTTTATAAAAACGCCCTGCTATTCAAGACTATAGGAATTATAGGTCTTGGATGTTCTCAGCTTCTAGCTCTTGGAAGTAGCGTAGAGTCTTAACTTTTAGCTCTTGTTGAGCTGGCTCATCAGCAACGATGATAGCTTTACGGTGCATCTGTAGAGCTGTAACAGTCCACATGTGGTTTACAGAACCTTCGATAGCCATTTGAAGCGCTTGAGCTTTGTTGTGGCCTAGAGAAAGGATCATCACTTCTTCTGCATCTAGAAGAGTCGCAACACCGATAGTTAGTGCGTATTTAGGAACTTGGTTGATGTCGCCATCGAAGAAACGAGAGTTCGCGATACGAGTGTCTTCAGTCAACGTTTTGATACGAGTGCGTGAAGATAGAGAAGAACCTGGTTCGTTGAATGCGATGTGACCGTCGATGCCTACGCCGCCCATGAACAGGTTGATTTTGCCGTATGAACGGATTTTCTCTTCGTATGCTGCACAGTGAGCATCGATATCTTCAGCTTTGCCGTCTAGCAGGTTGATGTTTTCTGCTTGGATATCAACGTGGTTGAAGAAGTTCTCGTGCATGAATGTGCGGTAAGACTCTGGGTGGTTAGGGTCGATGCCAACGTACTCATCCATGTTGAATGTTACAACGTGCTTGAAGCTAACTTCGCCAGCTTTGTAAAGTTCAATTAGCTCAGCGTAAGTAGTTAGAGGTGTGCTACCAGTAGGAAGACCTAGTACAAATGGACGCTCAGCCGTTGGAGCGAACTTGTTGATTGAATCTGCGATATGACGAGCAGCCCATTTACCTACTTTAGCTTTGTTGCTTAATGGAATAAGTCTCATTGATTTTGCCCCTAGAAATAAAATTTTATAGTGTTCTGAAACATTAATTCGCATTATAAAATAAGTTATCCAGTTCCGCTATTGTTTTAGGTCAAGTTTTTGCTTTTTTCGTCGTAACTGTGACTGGAACTCTCAAAATTGCACAATTATTGTATGGATATTTGGTGGCGTTAAACAAGATTAATACGTTTGTCATATACAGCAATGTTGATCTAATTCAGCACCTGAAAGGGTTGGTGTGTTTCTATGCCTTGATACGATTATTGCAATAATGGCATCGCTCGAACCATTGACGAATTTTGGTGCATTAACGTGTTTCGAGTATAAACAAGCGTTGAGCGTATAGTTGAAACTAGAAAAATAATGATGGCAATGGAGCGCTATCGTGATAAAAGACAGGGGCAGGATGAAGAACGATGAATCTCAGTGGGATGAATACCCATAAGATTGAACGAGAGCTGTGTTTTAGTCACGCTATCGCTATGAATCGTATATAAATATTGGTAAAAATGGATAGGTTGGCTAAACTTACCAATTACAAAGAAGATGTGTGTTTGAAGGCAAAAAAAAGCCCAAAGTGATGAGGTATCACTTTGAGCGATTTTACTAATCTTCTAACACTAACTCACTTTCGTATTCTTCCCTAGATACGTCGCCGCGTTTGCAGCCGTTTAGGGTGTGAAAGCGACGGCGTCCACGAGCCAGTTGAATGTACTTCAACCAAACACGCTCTAACTTGGACTTTGCCTTATGAGGGTGAGACAACACTTTAATGAAGTGTTTTTCTTCTGCATTGATTGGTGCTAGTTCACCAGTTTCAAGTGCAAGCATAGTGTCACCAAACAAGGTTAGGATTTCCTCTTCTGAAAGAGTAAAATCACCCGACTTAGCGAACCCTCTCGGGAATTTAATGGTGTCATAAAAACGTTTTTTTCCGTGTCGGAATTCGGTCTCAGACATATCAGCCTCAGTAATGTGGTTAGATAGAAATTAGTGTTTATTGCTCACGCGAAAATATTGTTAAAAGGCTAAAATAGGAAACAAAATGTTTTTGCCTTTACGATAAACAATCCTAGATCGGCTAGTTAGCAGATTTATTACAGAGATGTATTTGATGGATGTGAAAGTATTTAGAACCTTTCTTGAGGTTGCAAGGGTGCGCCATTTTGGGCGTGCAGCTGAAAACTTGTATTTAACACAAGCGGCGGTGAGTGCGCGGATCAAACAGCTTGAAGGCTATTTTGATACTCAGCTCTTCATTCGTGACCGCAATAACATCAAACTCACATCTTCCGGTGAACGTTTGATTGGTTATGCCGAAGTGATGGTGTCCACCCTACAACAAGCCAAATTTGAGCTGTCGTTAGAGAGTGGTAAAGCCTTGCAGTTAACGCTGGGCGGCACGCCGAATATTTGGGATGCGTATCTGCAAAACTGTTTAAGTGTGGTAACCGACTCTTTTGGTGGTTACGGCTTTATGGCAGAGGTGATGGGGCGCGAGCAACTGAACCGTAATTTGTTAGAACGAACCTTAGATATGGCTTTCGCGTTCGATCAGATCAAAGCAGAAGAGCTGAACTGTAAAAAAGTCGCTGACTTGGTTTTGGTGTTGGTATCAACGCAGCAAGATGATCTGGAATCTGTATTTCAACATAAGTATGTTTATGTGGATTGGGGAACGCGCTTTGGTTCTGAACACGCAGAACGTCACCCTAAAGTGCCAGCACCGTACCTACGTACCTCTACAGCCCGTATCGCCCTCGATTTCATTTTAGAGAAAGGCGGCAGTGCGTATCTTCCGGTGTCTCTAGTCGAACCTTTTATCGATTCGGGTCAGCTGCACAAGGTGAAAGGGGTTGAAGACTGGTATCTCCCAATTTATCTGAGCTACCGTAAAAGCAGTACCTCGGTTGATGCGATCATGCAGGTTGAGAAGTTGGTTAATGAGATTGACCCATCGACGGCTTACACATTGCAGCAAGCCGCTGAACAAGCACCTGAGTAACGGCATTCGCGGTAAGCAGTGGCTTTGCTGATTAGATTCAATAAAAAATGGCTCCCAACTAATTGTATAGTTGGGAGCCATTTTTGTTTTAAACCAGAAATGTACTTCTTTTCGGAACTAGAGATCGTTTCTAATTCCATAAATATCGTTTAAGCCTGGTATGTGTAGCCTTTATTAAAAGCCCTATAGGTTCATTAGATTCTCAATAGACTCTTCAAGAGAGTGTGACATGTACGAATGGATTTGATTGCCATCCGTTGCGTCAATCTCGATCATAGAAATCCCGTTGTCCGCTTTGTCTTCAAGAAAGCTTAGAGACTGCTCGACTGATTGACTGGTGAGAACCTGTTGATTTGATAAAACAATACGACATGTGTGTAGAACCATAGCCTTTTCCTTTTTATATTCGATAGGTCTCTGCATCTTGGCGTGCTAAGTACCGATCGTTGACGTTGTGAGAAGAATGCCCTCTCTAGGTTAAATTTAGTCGAATTGAATAAAATTAAAACCCTTTTTTGTGATTTATCTGACCTTCGCTTCCGAAAGTGGCTAGCGACAATGGTGGTTCACGGTAAACTTTTAGGTATCGGATCAAACGCTATGGTAAGTGGGAAGAGTACGGCATGTCGAAAAAGATCAATCACAACAGCAGCTTAACCAGTGAGCAGTGCCATTTGGCTCGATATGCACGAGATGCTCGCTTTGATGGGATGTTTTTTACAGCGGTGAAAACGACAGGAATTTTTTGTCGCCCGATTTGCCCAGCCACACCACCCAAAGAAGAAAACGTCGAATATTTTTCCCATCAAGCTCAAGCATTGAAAGCGGGATATCGTCCTTGTTTACGTTGTCGACCAGACAGCGCACCTTTTTCGCCGGCTTGGAAGGGCGTCGAAACCACTTTCTTACGTGCGATGCAGTTGATTGATACTGGCGCTCTGAATTCAGGATCTATCGTCGACCTTGCAACGCGGTTAGGTATTTCAGATCGTTATTTACGAACCTTATTCGACAATTACATCGGCGTGTCACCCAAGCAATATAGTCTGTACAGTCAATTGATGTTTGCCAAGCAGTTGCTGCACACCAGTAGCATGAGCATTACTGATGTCGGCTTTGCTAGTGGCTTCAATAGTACGCGCCGTTTTAATGATGCCTTTCAAAAAGAGCTGCAGCTTTCGCCAAGCCAAATTAGGCGAGCGAAGCCAAGTGACACTCAGAGTAATCATATTCAGCTTGGTTTTCATGGACCCTTAGATTGGAACCACTTGTTGAGGTTTTATCGACGAAGAATGATTGAGGGCTTAGAAGGCGTTGGCGAAGATTATTATAAGCGCACGGTAAATGTGAACGGGTCAAAGGGTTGGTTCAAGGCGACTTTAGCCAAAGATAACCGCTTGGATATTGAATTCGAGTTGGATGATATAAGCCAATTAAGAAGCTTGATTGCGAATATCCGCCGTATGTTTGATCTTGATGTCGATATTGCCAAGGTTGAGACGTTCTTTACGACTATCGATCCTAACTTGGTGGCTAAGAGTGGTATCCGTATTCCTGGCGTGTGGAGTGCTTGGGAGGCAGGCGTGAGAGCGATTCTAGGACAGCAAGTTTCGGTAACCGCGGCGATTGGTCAGCTTAACTTATTGGTCAAAGAGCTTTCTGATGAACATGAGAAAGCCAGCTTCCCAACACCAAAACAGATAGCGGACGCTGATGTTAGCTTCTTGAGAATGCCGGGAAGCCGCAAAGAGACCCTAAAGCGTTTTGCCGAATACATGGTCGACAATGAAGCTGAGCATCCTTCCAAATGGATTGAGCTAAAAGGGATTGGGCCTTGGACTATTCAATATGCACTGCTTCGCGGGTTAAGCGAACCTAATCATCTGTTGGTTGGTGACTTGGTGGTGAAGAAGTTTATTGAGCATCGCCCCGCCATCAACACGGAGAGTGTTTCGCCTTGGGGTAGTTACGCCACGTTCCACTGTTGGAATCAGTCTTAATCGGAATACTAAGCTAGGAGATATCATGGACAACCGTTTTACTTACTATGAGAGCCCATTGGGAACCGTGACGTTACAGGCGAACGATGAAGGCTTGCTCGGCCTTTGGTTCGAGACACATACCACCAAGCCGGAACCGTTGGGTGTTCAAGATGATAGCTTTCCGATCTTTGCATTGGCTATCGAGCAGCTTAATCGCTATTTCTCGGGCGAAGCTATTCAGTTTTCTGTGCCGATTGCAGCCAAGGGCACGCCATTTCAGCAGTCGGTTTGGCAGGCGCTGACGACCATTCCTTATGGAGAGACTTGGAGCTATGCACAACTGGCCGATGCGATAGGCAATCCGAAAGCCGTTCGTGCTGTGGGTTTGGCGAATGGCAAAAATCCGGTTTCAGTGATTGTGCCGTGTCACCGTGTGATTGGTAAAAACGGCAAACTGACGGGTTATGCAGGTGGCGTAGAACGTAAACAGCACTTATTGGTGATAGAGGGAAGAGAGCAAGACTAGCAAGCGATTTAGCCATGAGCCTGTCGAGATGCTGGCTGAATATCTCGTACTACTTAATGGTGAAGGCGAGTGGTTCTTAAAATATGACTTTGCATTAAAATCAACGCTTTCTGGGAAATATCGATTTGGTTGCATATTCTTTGACTATGTTCTCTAGGCAAGGATGCCCAAATGAATAGATTCCCCTTACTAATATCTGGCTGCAGCTCTGCATTATTGCTGACAGGTTGTTTAACTGATACCAGCCGACCTTTCGAGGTTCCACAGCTTGCTCTGTTCAAAGGTATGTATGAGAACGCAGATAATGACAGTTATCTACTTTTTGAATCCGGGCAAGTGACTTATCAAACAACGGATAATTCCGTGACTCGAACCTATCGTGTTGATGATGACTTGATCACCATTGAATTCAATTCTGGAAGCAGCCGAACTGACTCTAGACTAGTGATGCGCATTCAACAGAAGGGCGAGATGCTAACTTGCAACCAATGTCCAGCGATACAATTGAGTAACGTCTGGACACTTGTAGATAAGCCTGTGAAAGACAGTTCGAACTAGAAAAGATCTCCGAATTAGAAAAGATCGCCATTAAGCCATAGGTGTGCAGCGATACTGACGGCATAGCCAATCATGATCACTGGCATCCATTTCAAGTGGCCAAAGAAGGTGTATTTGCCATGCGCCGCGCCCATTAACGCCACACCTGCCGCACTACCAATAGATAACAAGCTGCCGCCAACGCCTGCGGTTAAGGTGATCAGTAGCCAGTTACCCATCGACATTTGAGGTTCCATCGATAACACGGCAAACATCACCGGAATGTTATCGACAATCGCAGATAAGATCCCCACCATGATGTTGGCCCAAATTGGATCCCATTGGCTATACATCACGCCAGAGGCAAGCTCCAAGTATCCCAGTAGACTCAAGCCACCGACACACATTACCACGCCGTAGAAGAACAGCAGAGTGTCCCATTCGGCATGGGACACTCTTCGGAATACATCAAAGGGCACGACTGAACCGAGTCGCTTCAATGCCCCCCCATCATTGTTGGCAATCGCCACCGCTTTTTTCTTCGCCAGTGAATTTGGTAAGGTCTTACGCAAGAAATAACCAAAGAACTGTAGATACGCCAGCCCCATCATCATGCCCATTACTGGAGGGAAGTGGAGTACGGCATGGAAAGCAACCGCAGTGCCGATGGTCATGATGAACAACAACACGATGCGTCTTGCACCGCGTTTTAATTCAACGTGCTGATGCACCGTGTCGGGTTGGGTTGTGGGAACAAAGTAAGACATGATCATTGCAGGGACGAGGTAATTCATCACTGAAGGAATAAATAAGGGAATGAATTCACTGAAGCTCACATAACCAGCCTGCCATACCATGAGCGTTGTGATGTCACCGAATGGACTGAACGCGCCGCCAGCATTGGCGGCTATCACGATATTCACACAAGCGAGATTAACGAATTTAGGATTAGAGCCAGCAACCTTTAGAACAACGGCGCACATCAATAGAGCTGTCGTGAGGTTGTCGGCAATAGGCGAGATAAAGAAGGCCAGAATACCGGTTATCCAGAACAGAGAGCGGAAATTGAAGCCTTTGCCTACCATCCACGCTTGCAGCGCATCAAACAGTCTTCTCTCTTCCATGGCGCTAATGTATGTCATGGCGACGAGCAGAAAGAGTAATAGCTCGGCGTATTCCAGCAGGTTGTGTTCGAGCGCTTGTTTCGCTACCTCAGTGAGGTTGTGTTCTTGGTAGGTGAAGCCAATGATGATCCAGATCAGGCCCGCAGCAAGTAAAACCGGCTTGGATTTTCGGAGCTTTAGGTATTCTTCCATCATCACAACTATGTAAGCGACAACGAAAATAGTCAGCGATAGGTAGCCAGCAAATGAACTGGTTAGCTTAAGTGGCTCTCCCAACTGAGAAGTGGCAGCGCCTGCTACCGTAGAAAAAAACAAGAAAGAGAGAACAACTGAAAGCTGGATACCTAGCATGGATTACGCTCCGAAGTTAATAAGTTATTAACACGGGTAAAAGCGTAGACCTAAATAACCATGTGCAGTGTGATAGATATCTTAATAATTCAATAGATTATATAGAAAACAGTAGATTGGGTGAAAACGTGAGGTCACAGTGAAAGCCGTCGATTATAGGAACCCATCGTTCATAGGAAAACGGTCGATCATCGGCAACTCGTTAATCATAGAGAAATAGAGAAATAGAGATTATAGAGGTTAGGGAAAAAGCCCTACCGGGTTTAGTACCGATAGAGCTTATTCGCCATTGCCAATATTATGCAGCATTGAGATCAAACGTCAGTGTTTGTTCTGCGGCACATACTTCAACAGGCCAGCCGTAGGATTGGTATTCCAGCGCAAGTTTGTCCGCTACTGCGCGAGATACCGTTGCAGTGATCCACATGCCTTTGCCCATTACTTGATATTTAAGCGTTCTCATTTCCATCATCATCACCACCGTTCTCCTTCGATATTGGCAGCGCGAAGTCTATAGCACCTCTGAGGGCTGAAATTTCGAATTAAGCTCAAATTCTTTATAAAATGGCTCACTGTTTGCGCTTGGCTCAAAACTCAATCAACTAAGGGAAAACGGTTGCGTTCTGGAAGCAAAATCACTTTTTAAGTCTCTGTATTATAATCGAATTAAAATTGACCAGAAAAACAATGTAAGAGATCTCTTACAGCATTATCAGAGATCGCACTAGGTAAAAACTTCTCACTAGAAGCCAGACTTGTGTGGTGATTGTGTGCGTTTTTGGTTGCGCTGTTGAAGCAATATTTGTTTAGTTTTGTATGTTAAATATTCTAATTTACTTAGTGTATGGTTCTGCTTATAAATCTAAATCACAGTTTTATATGTTGCTTTGTTTCTTTTATTTAAACCGATACGCTATTTGATTTTGGTCATTAACCTTTCGAACATTAGTTTGCACTATCTATACGTGTTCTGTTCCATATAAGCGAGATGTATAGAGGTCCTTATGACTAATCCAACCAAAACCGATCGTAAAGTCACGATCGGCAGCTATATCGCACTCGCGTTCGCGATTGTGTTCTTTTCAGGCTTAATGCAGTCCAATGAATGGTATGGAGTGTTCGATTTTACAACGCTCAACGGTTCATTCGGTAAGGTCGCTTACGATGTGAGTGAAACGGCCGATGGTATTCAAGCGGCAACGACGTCACTGCGTGGTAAAGGCGGTAGTGGTGCTCGCGACGGTTTCATTTTTGCTTTGACACTTATTCCGACCGTGATGTTTGCACTGGGTATGATCAACGTACTTGAGCACTACGGTGCACTGGATGCGGCTCGTAAACTACTGACACCTCTGCTTCGCCCTCTGATGGGTATTCCGGGTAACTCAGGCTTGGCACTGATCGCTTCTTTGCAAAGTACCGATGCTGGCGCAGCGATGACACGTCAGCTGAAAGACGAAGGACATCTGACTAAGCGTGAAACCGATGTGTTCACCATGTTCCAGTTTACGGCGGGTGCGGCGATCGTTAACTTTTTCTCTTCAGGTACGGTGCTGTTCACTCTAACCGCGATGGACGGCTCTTTAGCGGTGACATCGTCAATTGGTTTGGCTGTCGCTGTGATGTTTATCTTTAAGTTTGTCGGCGCGAATCTGTTCCGTATTTACCTCAACATTACTGAAGGCAAAGAAGACAAACCAAAATCAGACAAAGAACAAAAACTGGAAGAGGAAGTAGCATAATGAGCGAAGTTAAAGCAAAGAAACCAATGGTTACTGATATTTTCGTTGAAGGTGCTAAGAAAGGCTGGGTTATTGCGACTACCTCTACGGTACCGAATGTTCTGATGGCGTTTGTGATCATCAAGGCATTGCAGATAACGGGTGCGCTGGATTTGATGGGCAGTGTATTTGCTCCAATTATGGCGGTATTTGGTTTACCTGGCGAAGCGGCAGCGGTATTGATCGGTGCGTGGATGTCGATGGGTGGCGCGGTGGGCGTGGTTATCACGCTGTTTGACCAAGGTATTCTGAACGGCAACCATATAGCTATCTTGGCGCCAGCTATCTACTTGATGGGCTCTCAGGTGCAATACATGGGCCGTATTATGGGACCAATTGGTACTGAAGGTCGCTACATCCCGGTGATGATCGCGATTTCAGTATTGAATGCCTTTGGTGCAATGTTCTTGATGAACATTATTTTGTAACGTGACTTTGAACGGTTAGTTGCGAACAGCTTTCAGACGTTACAACAAAGGAAACCCCGTTTGGCTTTCACCAAACGGGGTCTATTCTTTTCGTAGCCATCCTGCTACTGCGCGTTACTTATCTTTCAATAGGTAACTGGTGCTCCCTGCATCGTTCCTTGACGTGGCTAAATCCTTTAACCTATCCAATTCATCGCCGTCCTAGCGGTGTCCTTGCAAACTCATCATCCTGATAAGCGACTCTATCCTAGAGCATAACTTCCTTGCTGATAACTCATCCTAAGCCATCAAATCTTCATCCTGAAGATACCTAATCCGTTAGGCTTTTTCCTGTTCCTGCCAACTCCCTGTCGACATGTGTATTAAACACTGCAGAGGCTTTGCTCACAATCCACCCTAAGAAATAAATGTACCCACTGATCGAAAGAAATATGCGTGGATTCATACAAAACAAGGGGTTGGGTTTGTATTTTAGGAATTTTCTGCGAAGCTTGATTGTGATCTCTTACGTTCGGTGTGAGAGATCTCTTACAAGTGCTCGGGCGTGATTATCATTTTATCTTGGCGGTTAATGTCGAAAAGATAGAAAAGAACACTGAGTTAAGACAAAACAATAGGGAAATATGATGGTTACAGCACTTTACGCAGCTCTGCTGACGGTAGTAATGATTTGGTTGGCGATTGAAGTTATTAAGCAAAGACGAATCAATCTTGTTGCTCATGCCGATGGCGGTGTTGAGTCGTTACAGATAGCACGTTCGGCACAAAGTAACGCGATGGATTACATCCCAATCACGGTGATTTTGATGGGGTTGCTAGAGATGAATGGGGCTGGTGTGTGGCTTATTCATGTCATTGGTGTGGCGTTTATTCTGGGGCGAGTGATTCACGCTAAAGGGATCTTAGCGAAGAATTTCAAAGGCAGAAAAGTGGGTATGGTGTTAACGCTTATCTGCATGATCTCTTTGATTGTCCTAAACTTAGCTTACCTACCTTTTGATAAAATGTTCTAGGGAGCATTATGGCATTGCGCCTTCCTCCTGCTTGGGCGATTGTCCTTGCAGGGCTAATACTCAACATCATGGCGATTGTCATGTCGAGCTTGGTGTTGGACAAAATTGAAGCGGAGAAATCGGAATACAACGATCGTAAATACGGTAATGTGTACTCTATACAACTGTCCTGGAATACGATCGAAACCTTAGAGCGTAAGCGTGAAGCGATTCTGATTCACCTTGATAAGCTATCCCCAGAAATCGCTCAACCTGCCACAGTTCTTGATGAAGCGCTTCGCGGACAACTTCGGAGTTGGGTGAGTGACGAGGTGCCGGCCATCTCGTTGGCTAATTTACCTAAGCTTATGATGCTGATAAACAATGCCCAAGAATCGCAACGATCACGAATTGATGACTACTATTTGGATAATCTAACTTTGGTTGAGTTGATCCAAAGGCTTGATGAGAAAATGGCTTTCTATAAGAACATCGCCCTGTTTCTTCAGGTGTTTGGTTTAGCGCTTATCTTAGCTCGCGACCTAGCAAGAAGACCTTAGTCTTTAACCTTATTTACCTATTTACTTGTACCGCTAACGAGACTCACTTGGCAGGTTGGGGTGCTGCTGGCCTTGGTATTTTGGTAGCTGTTCTTTCAGCCCCTTAAACGTGCTCAGCGCACTGCCTATCGATAACTTATTCATCAACCAATTGGGCAAGATGCCACCTGCGTTCGCATATGCGGTGTAGGTGATGTAAGTATTGCCATTAGTGAGCGGTTGCAGCGTCCAAAGTGCGTCCACATCGTAAATTCGAATGTACCCCGACTCTTTCGCCAAATAGTTAGACGCATCCTTTATCGACAAGACAAACTGCCCATCCTCGATGCTGTACTTTGAGTAGGTCACCATATCGCGATCTCTAGCAGGCCAAGGCGCTTTGAATTGGGTATAGACGATGTTTTCTGCCTCAGATATCTGCATCAAGACACGGCTTTGCGACACATTGTCTATCCAGTTTGGCACGTTCTCGCTGTCTTCCAATAACAGTAAAAAACCGGAGTAAGTGGTGGGCGTTTGCATCTGTGCTCGTATTTCGACCAAGCCTTCGCTGTGTGGCCTTTTATCAATCATGATGCCATCTTCACTTTTGACGAACTGCCATGGGTTGGCATAAGTCAGTGTCGATAGGGCGCAGAGGCCGAGTACCAAAATCTTAGGTAATGTCATTATTCTTCCATAAAAAGAAAAGCTTATCTGCTAGGAGTATAGAATAGAAATGGACTTAGTAGGTGTTGCCAATCGCTTTGGGTTGGCCTCTTTGGGGAAAATCCCAATGAAAACGGAAGCGTTCGGTCGCTTCCGTTTTATTCTTGGGCAATGGATAAGCGCTGTAGGCTAGAGCTTATAGGCTTCTACGGTTTTGATGGTTGTCCAGTTGCTGTTGGCGTCTTGGATGAACTCTTGTGTATTCTCCAGCCAGCGTTTCTGAACCGATTTGTCTAAGTTCAGATACAACTTTCCATCTTCCACCTTCCAAGCGAGAGGGTCGGTTTCAAACTTCTTACCCATGGCTACTCCAAACGCGCAGTAACCGCCATATTGAGGGGCATAGGCTTCTGGATTGGCTCGAAATTCATCTCTGTTTTCACTGCTCGCAAAGTTATAGATCGCATTCTTATAGGTCGCTGTGAACTCAGATGTGCCTTTTACTGGACCTTCATTGGCAAAGTAAGCGACAGGATCATAGCCTTTAATTGCGAGGTTATTGCTGTCGACACTCATATCAAGGTCTGCTGCCATTAACGAAAAGCTGGTGCCTAGTAACGCGGCCATTAGAGTGATTTTTTGACTGGTCGATTTCATGTGTGACATATCAAGTTCCTTGTCAGTGTTGGTTATCTTGTTTGAAATAATTTAGCCCACTCGTCCGGTCTATAGAGGGACAAAAGAACTAAAAACTAAGCGAATCGTTCGGAGGATGCATGGATCTGCTTTCACAACTAATGGAACACTTCTCGATACGCACTGGCGTTTTCTATTCTGGAAACCTGTGTGGAGTATCGTCATTTAACGCGCAACAAGGTAAAGAGGGCCACCTTCATGTATTGAGCGCGGGGGAGTTGAGCTTGTCTAGCGCTCACACGGAACACAGGCATTTGTCGCAGCCTTGCATTGTTTATTTGCCGAAATGGCGTCACTGGCCGCGATGTCTCGCACTCAGTTTATTGAAGCATTCAAGCGCGAGGTGGGCGAAACTCCGGGTGATTATGTCCAAAAGTGGCGTGTGTCTGTGGCTCAGTCTTTGCTGTTACAAAACAAGCCCATCAATTGGGTGGCGGACGAAGTGGGGTACAACAGTTATTCAGGATTCTCACGTGCTTTTCAACATGTTGCCGGAGTGTCGCCGCGCCTTTGGCTAAAGCAAAATGCGTCGTGAAACGGCAGGCAATCCCCACCCGATTTATGGCTATTCGTATCTGGCTGGTCTATGTTTTAGCGGAAATTGTATGTAGTTTGTTCTTTTATCGGAAGAGGGTGTAAAAAGGTGGACTTTATAAGCTCGTTGTAACATCCTGCCCGTCCTATTTTATCTAGACACCAATGAGACGAAGTGCCTGCTGAACATTATTCAGCCTCCCGTATCTCATTAAAGTATTAAGGAGTTCAACTTGAACCTATTTGTAAGAGACCTTACCGTTATCGATTCTTCATACATCTGTGAACACAGAGGGGTCGTAGGAGATAGTTGGATTTTAGATGTCACCATGTCTGGTGAACTTAATGAAATGAGCATGGTGCTGGATTTTAGCAAGGTCAAAAAGCAGATCAAACAGCTTGTCGATGAGCATGTTGATCATCGTTTGCTGCTGCCAATGCAGAGCGCTGCAATTGTTCTTCAAGCGAGCAAAGCGGGCTACTCTAAGGTAGATGTGTTGCGCGGTGACAAGAGCCTGCACCTGCACTGCCCTGATGAAGCTTACTGTCTGATTGACGCTGAAGCGATCACCATCGAGAGTGTGACCGCTCATGTTTATGATATTCTTCGCGACAACCTTCCAAGTAACGTCACAGGGTTAGAGATTACCCTTCGCCATGAAAACATTAATGGTGCGTTCTACCACTATACTCACGGTTTGAAAAAGCATGATGGTAACTGCCAGCGCATCGCGCATGGTCACCGTTCTCCAGTAGAAATCGTGGTCGATGGTCAGCGTGACGGGCAACGTGAACAAGCATTTGCTCAGCGTTGGGAAGATATTTATTTAGGTTCTAAAGAAGACCAAGTTTCAGTTTCATCACTTAACCTGAGTGAAAACGCGAACAGTGTTAATGATGAAAGTCACTATGGCTTCCGCTACACCGCGCCACAAGGCGAATTTGAGCTAGCGATTGCTAAGAGTGAGACGGAAATTTTACCGACAGATACCACGGTGGAATTACTTGCTGGCTATATCGCGGATCAAGTTGAACCGAGCCTAGCAGAGAACCAATCACTACAAATCGTCGCTTATGAAGGTGTTGGCAAGGGCGCAATGGCGTTCCGATAACACTTCAACGAGTGACACAGTCTCATTACTGACATGATGAAATAAAGGCAAGATAATCCGTTATCTTGCCTTTACTTTTTGTGACTCTTTAAAACTGATTTAGCTGATGATGTTAGGCACAAACACTAACGAAGCAGCACGCGTCGCAGTGGTGTTTTTTCGATTCCAACAACCAACCCGAAGCTCAACAATACGGTGCCAAAAAATACCGTAACGTCTTTTGTCAATTCCGTAATGCCTAAGACTCCACAGACATTGAACAGCACGATAATGATCAGTAAATGGCAAACGTAGATGCCTAACATACGATTCGAGATCGCGCGAACCCACGCATAGTCGCCGATGTTTGGATTAGCCAAAAGCCACATAAATACGCCCATTCCCCATAGTGCCGTACCAAACAAGAAATCATTCATGTTGAATCCGACGTCGAACGTGGTGAGCCACGCCGCCTCAGCAAAGTGAATCAACATGCCTAACGCTAATAACGCCAGCGCTTTAGCGGATGACACCTTCCATTGATTCTGACGAATGAGGAAACCTAAGGTCACCATTAACGTGCTAAAGAACGGGCCGTTACGAGTAAAGAAAGGTGCGCAGAGTTCGGTCAAGTTCGCGTAGCTGCCCGCTAAAACACCATAGACGTAAAGTGCAATTGCCGTTGGTAATAGCAGTTTTTCGAGTTTCATTTCGACTATCAAAGCGATGATCAAAACGGCACAAACCAGAGCGGGAATAAACCATAAATGAACCAATCCACCCTCTAAGAAAGAGTTGAGCGGGGTGTTCATTAAAAAGCCCCAATAGTCTTGGCGTTCGCCTAAGTAACCGAACTCTTCCACCTTCGCGAGGTTGAATGGCATGACTAGGCAAATGATGCTCCAAACCACCCAAACCTTGAGGAGTGGTTTCGAGTAGTTGACCACGGTTGTCCAAGGTAAGGCAGTGAGCTTAGGTTGAATCAGATAACCTGAGATAAGGAAGAAAAGAGGCACAGCGAAGCGAGCGGCTTGGTTAAGCACATAGCCAATCCAAGGCACTTCATCTATTTGCCAATAAGTGAGTGCCATTTGACCGTGTAAACCAATGATCGCCAAGATAGCAATCACTCGGCCTAACTCGATACTGGCGATGTGTTGTGAAGGCGTATGTTGAACGGAAGACATATCAGATCTCTAAGAAAATTTTCGTAGAATCTAACAGCCTTTTTATTGAATCAGTTAGCGCTAAATCAAGGGTTGCGACCTTTGTTTTAAGGCTTGTATTGATTATTTGAAGCCTGTCGCAGCTATATTAAATCCATTGCAGTAAGTACAAAAATACCGAGAGTACAAGTGATAAGAGAAACAACAGTAGTAAGCGCGATGATGTTAGCCGCCAGTGTTGAGTTTCCTCCCATCGCACGAGCCATAACGTAGCTTGCCGCTGCTGTTGGTGCTGCGCTCATCAAGAAGATAAGCCCGAGATCGAGCCCTTCAAATCCTAAGTACCCAGCCGCCAGTGTAATCAGTAACGGTGAGGCAATTAACTTGTAGCTAGAGGCGAACCACGTCGATAACTTTTCTTGTTTGAGCGAGCTGATGTCCAGCGACCCACCGGTACACAGCAGTGCCAAAGGTAACGTCATGTTGGCAAAGTACTGACCAGCATCAGTGACCATTTTTGGGATAGGAATCGAAAGCGCATAGAAGACGACCGCTAAGAAAATAGCGATGATCAATGGGTTCTTGGTAATCGACTTAGCGATCACTTTAATCGCTTTCGCACCAGTGTCTTCGCCTTTGGGTGTCAGTGCAATTACGGCTTGAATGTTATATAGCACGGTTAGGGATGCGACATAGATAGCCGCCAATGCCACGCCTTGGTTACCATAAATATTAGCTACATAGGCGAGGCCGATGATCGCGGTATTAGCGCGGAATCCACCTTGGACAATCACACCTTGATCTTTCGAACCTTTAAATACTAACTTGGTCGAGAAAATCGTGAACAAGAAAAAGATAAAGTTAGCGATGACGCCAAAGGCAACTAACGCGCTACTGGCTGAAAAGTTGTGATTCGATTGAACAATACTCAGAAATAGCATCGCGGGTAGGGTGACTTGAAAGACCACCTTAGATGCGACATCAATGAAATTGTCGTTGATTAAGCCGATTCGTTTGAGCATCACACCAAGAAACAGCATTAAACAGATAGGGCCTGTTACTGACGCCGAAAACGCAAACTGTTCCCAAAGTGTGTTCATTGTTTTTCCTTTGTTAGTCGATTTCAATTTCCTTTGAATACTGTCGCATTTTTCCACAATTCTTTGAGAAGAGAAATTGAATCCCAATAGATAAGTAAAAATCTTTGAAAAAAAGAACGAACGTGCTAAAAATAACGTATCAGATTTGTCCTTGGTGAATAATGAGTAAAGGAAAGATAACCAAAGAGTATATTTTGAGTCATGCATTCGCACTTGCGAGTGAAAACGGGCTTGAGAGTTTGACGATTGGCGAATTAGCCAAACAGTGTGGCATGTCTAAGAGTGGCTTGTTTGCACACTTCAACTCTAAAGAAAACCTGCAACTCTCTGTACTCGAGTATTCCAACGCCATATTCACCGAAAGAGTCATCATTCCCGCAAGAGAGCTGGGAGATGGTGATATTGAAGCGAAATTGAAACAGCTGCTCGACAATTGGTTGGGCTGGAACCATTCATTCCAAGGCAGTTGCATGTTTATTGATGCATGGAAAGATGCGGGCAGTGAAACGTCTGTGATTCAGAAAGCACTGCAGAAAACCATTTCAGTGTGGATTGATTACTTGACGATTCAGGTAGCAAAAGCGGTTGAGAGCAAACAGTTCAGAGCCGATTTAGATCCTAAACAGGCAACCTTTGAGTTATACGGCCTCTACTTGAGTGCCAACTTGTTCTACTCGTTACGAGGCCAACAAGCGAGCCACACCCACTTTTGGAGTGGTGTACAGCGCTTAATCGCTAGCTGGAAAGAGGTTTAGCTCGCAAAGCATCTGAGTTTTGTTTAACTAAGGCTTATAAGAAATTTTAAGAGAAGTGGCGGCAAGCAGCCATAAAAAGCGCTATCGCCATTTTTTACACTAACAAATAGCACGGTCGTTCGATTTTTAGGGCCGAGCTCGATCCGCCAATGATGATGGCGATACAAGGAACGGTCATGAGTGACAAAATCTACTTTAATACATCGAACAAATTCAGCTTCAAGCGCAGCTTAATTGGCGCAACAACCAACCTGCATTACATTCTAGCGCCGAGTCATGCGAAGAAAACCGCACGTAAGCTGCTGCTCACGCCAATGCGTACCGAGCAAAAAAATGCCGATCCCCAAGGGCTTATCAAGAGTGAAATCAAAGGTCGTGATGGCGTTATAAAAACCTATTCTTTAGGTACCGGACCTGTTTGGGTGCTGACTCATGGTTGGTCTGGCACTGCGAGTCAGTTTTTCCCTCTGATGGAACATATTGCTGCTAAAGGTTTTACGGCTCTGGCTTACGATCATCCTGCTCATGGTGGCAGCGATGGTGTACATGGTCATATTCCTGCGTTTGTGAACGGTCTTGAAGCGATTCTAGATTCGGTAGGTGAGGTAGCTGGTTTGGTCGGCCACAGCATGGGTACGGCTTCTGCGTTGGAATGTAAGCACGTTAAATTGGAAAACAAGCCACTATTGCTGATTGCACCTGTACTGGATTATCTAGAAAACCTATTTGGCAGCGTCGCACGTTCTGGTTACTCAATGAAACTGTTTGAGGCGGTAGTTGGAGAAGTAGAAGAGCAGTTTAACTACCCAATTCAGTCGGTGGATCCCTATGGAAAGCTAGCGCTTCGTGAGTCTCAAACGATCATCGTACATGATGAGCAAGATAAGTTTACTAAGTTTGATGTGTCTCAGCGTGCTGCTAATGAAATGGGTCGCGTTACCTTGATTTCGACTCAAGGACAGGGCCACGGGCGAGTAATGAAGTGCCCACAAGTGTTCGAGAGCTTTGATAACTTAATTGGCTAAGCACAACGAGCGCAAGTCAGTAGGACGCCAGTAAAGAGATCGTAAGCTCAAAGCTAAGAAAACAAACACTAAAAAGGCCAACCAGACATTATCTGGTTGGCCTTTGTTTTAGGGATTTAGTTGATGCTTAGTTGGTGTTTAGCTCAACCCTATTTTTAGTTAACAGCTTGCAGGACCAATCTCTTTCCACACGCCCCATTGGCCTGTCGTTGTTGGATCTTCACCGGTTGTCCACCATTTCGCTTCCCAAATCTTACCGCCTTGAGTCACTTGGTCGCCACCAGTGTAAACCGCGCCTGAATCCCAAGCGTTAGTACACGTACCGCCGCCTGTGGTTTTCTTTAGAACTTTCACTGAAGTAGCCGCAACCGATGTATCAGTGCCATCGCTGACCGTTACAGAGAAGTTCAGCGTTGTATCTTGCGTGTATTCCGCCGCGACAAAGCTCACTGAAGCACCTTGAACCGTTGCATCGATACCAGCAGGTACATCCCACGTGAAGGTCAATGTGTCTTGGTCTGAATCGCTTGAAGCCGAAGCATCAACCACGACTACATCACCTGCATTCACTTCAGCCGGAGCCGTAACCACAGCAACTGGTGCTGTATTGACTGGGCCTGTGTCTTTAGGAGTTACCGTTACAACAACGGTGTCAGTTGCAGTAGCGCCTTCGTTATCAGTTACCGTTAGGCTGAACGTGAGTGCTTCTTGTTGCGCGACTTCAACCACATCGAAGCTTACAACAGCCGCATTCGCGTTCGCCAGCGTTACTGCCGTGCCGCTTACTTGTGACCAAGCATAGCTCGCGATTGTACCGTCGCTGTCTTTTGAAGCGCTGCCATCTAGAGAAACAGAGGCTGGGCCTTCAACTGATTGGTCTGCGCCTGCAGCTGCCGTTGGTTTACGGTTTACAGGATCTGTTGTACCGCCAGCAAGGCCTTCATGCATTGCGTTGAGGATGTCGCCGTTGTCTGCATCAATTTCCCAAGAGAATAGACCCGCAAGGCCAAGGCTACGAACGTACGCGCCTTTTGCTTTTACAGAGCGATCATCATCAAATGTGATTAGCTGACCTGAAGTGCGGTTCCAAACGTAAGGCGCTTCTGCCATTTCGTCATAGCCATATTCGAAGCCGTTGATGCCTTGGTTATTCGCGCCAAGCATGTTTGCTTTAATGCCTTTGTAATCAATAACGCCATCTTCCCATACGCCTTGCGCAGAGCTGCCTTTCAGTTTGCCGTTACCAACGCCTGTCATAGGGTCGCTCGGATCGGTGAGTGATGATGGTAATACGCCTTCCCAACCACGACCGTACATCGCTGTACCAACCACAAGCTTGTTCGCTGGAACACCTTGCTCAAGCAACAGTTGGATGCCGTTGTCTGTGGTGTAAGCTGGGCCTGTGTATTGTTCGCCATTTTCATCAAGGCCTGTGCCATCACATTGACCAGGACGCATGAAGTTACCGCAGTTTAGTGCTGTTTGGTGACCTAACACGTTGTTCCAACCGCCGTAGAAGTCGTAAGTCATTGCGAAGATGTAATCCATGTATTGGATAGCATCGCCGTAGTTCACGTCTTCAATCTTATCGTGACCAACACCGATCGCAGAAGTGAGCTCGTAAGTACGACCGTTTTCCGCTTCTAGCTCATCTAGCATCACGCGAAGTTCTGCCATCAGTGCAATGTAAGCTGGGCCGTCATTTACAGGATCACCAAGGTCTGGAGCAGCACCGCCACCACCAGGGAATTCCCAATCGATATCCACACCGTCGTAGAATTTCCATGTGTTAAGGAATTTCTTAACAGACGCTACAAAGGTGTCACGGTTGGCTTTAGTTGTGAAATCAAAGAACGGGTCAGACAGCGTCCAGCCACCAATCGATGGGATGATCTTCAAATCAGGATTACGCTGTTTGAGCGCCATCATCATTGCGTAGTTACCCTTGATCGGTGAGCTGTATTCGTGTCCCGCTTGAGGGAAGCTTTTCTGGAAAGCCGCCCAAGGGTCATGAATCACCACTTCGTAATCGTTAACACCCTGACAAGCTGTCATGAGGGCGTTGTAGCTGTTTCCACCTACCGATTTTACTGATTCGTTAGGACCACAAATTGGGATGAAGCCGTAAAGGATGTGGGTCAAGTTATCAGCAGGTAGGTTATCTACCGTGTAGTCACGACCATAAATACCCCACTCAACAAAGTAAGTACCGACTACCGTGTTTGGATCTGTGTTGTATGACTTGTTGTTTGGATCCACATTCATCGCAAGTGGCGCTAAGTGTGCGCCATCTGTATCGGCAATCGTGATTTTAGCGGGTGCGCTTTTGCTACAACCTGTTTCGTCACACGCTTCTATTTCCATTTCGAATAAGCCGCCTTGGCCATATTCGAATGAAGCCGTGGTTTGGCTGCCAGTGATTGGGCCAGTGGCTACTTTAACGCCATCAAAGTAGATGTTGTACGTGTTTCCTGACGTTCCGCTCCATTGGTTGAACTTAACGTCGACTTTTGCTTTGTCGTGATATTTCACCATCTGGTTGTAGCCAGAGGTGGTTTCCATCGCGAGTTCAATTTTAGAAAATTGCAGGTTGTTGGAACCGTACATGTCGATGCTAGGTGCTGTTGGAGCAGCTAATGCTGTACCAGATAGCGCTAGAGCAATGCTTGCAGCACAGGTATTTATACGAATCATACTATTTCTCTCATTCCTTGAAGATTACGAGAACCCAATGGCCCCATAAACGGCTCCAATCAGTTTTGAAGGAGCTTCCCAGTCAGTATTCGAGAGAGTTTTAATTTTATAACTGAAAATAAATCCGTTTTCGATGGACAACTAAAAAATAGTATTTCGTTACAATTATGTTGCTTAATGAGTGAGAGGCTGAGTCCATGTTTTATAAAATAAAACACCCTTCAGAAGTAAAATCTCATAAGTGAAAATCCACGACATGAAGTTATGCAAAGATGCGACAAACGATAAGAAAATATCGCAAGTTGAAGCAGTATCACAAAGCGAAGTGTGCTGGGTGAGCGGTGCAGATCGGTAGGTAAATATGAAAGTAGTGATGCGGAGAATACTTTTTACGGAGAAGACTATTATTTAGATGGCTGTTATTTAGACGACTGAAGAAGATTGAGAAGGGGATTATCTTTTGAATTGCTCGGCTAAAGAAGCCCGTCTTTGTTGCATCACACTGTGGGTATCACCAACTGCAGTATCCTCGTAGCCTTCTTTAATAAATTGCTGAGATGGTACGCTTGGCTCTAGTCGCTTCAAGCGAGGAGAATCGTAAGTACCACTGATGGTGTAAACGGTGGTTCCAGAGCCTGTGCTAATCGTGACAATCTTGCCATCAAAATCAAACGAGGTAGCAATGAGGCGATGATTCATCATCACACCATTATCTGAAAGTGTCAGGGTATCAGTATTGTAAGGTGGTGCTGCAATCTCTATCCATGTGCCATAGACATTGCTTGGGCTGACAGATTGTTGGTGGGCTTGGTAAGCAAAATAGCCCGCGGTGAGGGCAATCATAAAACCAGCTAATAGGAAGCTGTAGAGTAACGAGTTGGCAAATAAATCTCTGCTTTTGATCGACTTTTTTGCCATTATTTCTTCATTTTCCCACTGATATTATTTTAGATTCTATTAACTAAAACCTTAGTTTGCAAAAATTGTTATAAGAGTTAGAAGCAGGATCGAATGTTCCAATAAATTTGGTTGCGTTGGCGATTTTTTGCCTGATTCCTTGGTATTTACGTTATCAATGAAAGCGAATTCAAGAAATGCCTAAGCTATGCGTATTTATTTCTTGTAGGACAGTCTCGAATTGGTTAAAACAATTATCACCTAGATTTACGCATAGGCTCATTCGTTGAGTCCAATAATTGCAATTTTGAGATAACAAGGAAGTACAATGATTAAAGAAAACACATACTTTGAAGGTGGCGTTAAGTCGTTAGCGTTTAACCAAGCTGGTGCTGATGTGAGTGTTGGTGTGATGGCGGCTGGCGAATACACGTTCGGTACTGCGGCTCCAGAAAAGATGACCGTTGTTAAAGGTGCTTTAATTGTAAAGCGTGTTGGCGATGATGACTGGACGACATACCAATCTGGTGAGTCTTTTGACGTTGCGGGTGATTCTTCATTCGACTTACAGGTAAAAGAAGCGACAGCTTACCTGTGTGAATATCTGTAACTCGCTTTAAATTCGTTTAATCAGGGAATCGTTTGTCTCTGATTTAATAGAAAAAAACCACGCTCTAGGAGCGTGGTTAAATAAGTGATAGTAACCGGCAGTGGATAGTGTCACTTGTTTTTGCAGTCATCAAATGGATGACCAAATCGTTGTTCGTTGCAAAATCTCTTCAATCTTCAATCTTCAATCTTCAATCTTCAATTCAAATCTCAAAGACAGACATCTGTAAATCAGTAAGTCTCAAATACGCCGTTGTTGTAATCCTGAATCGTCTGTTCAATCTCTTCCATTGAATTCATGACGAACGGACCATAGTGCACAACAGGTTCATTAATCGGTTCACCAGAAAAAACCAGTACACCTGAATCTTCTAAGCTGTCTAAAGAAAGCCATTCAGCTTTGGTGAGCAGGGCAAGCTGACCTTGCTTGATCACTTTGTCGCCGATCTTAATGCTGCCTCGGTACACATAAGTCATGGCATTGTGATTAACATTAGTCCCTAACGTCACTTTTTGCCCAGCATGAGAGCGCCAATCCGCAACGCTTAATGGCACACCTGTTTTCTGCAATGGACCTTGCGCTCGTAAAGCCTCTGAATCATCGTTAGTTTGGTTATGCAGTTCAAACCCACCGGCTATCACTCTTAACAAACCACTTTGTTCACTTTGATGCTCCGCGATGCTTTCACTTTGGAAATCGTGATACTGAGCTGGCTGCATTTTGTGTGTCGCAGGTTGGTTTATCCAAATCTGAAAACCATGCAGCGCACCTTCTTCCATCATTGGCATTTCGCTGTGAATGACACCACGGCCTGCGGCCATCCATTGAGCGCCACCGCTGCGTAGCTCTCCAACATTCCCCATATGGTCTTTGTGTTGGAAGTGACCTTGGAGCATGTAAGTGAGCGTTTCTATCCCACGGTGAGGATGTGGAGGAAAGCCGCCAACATAGTCTTTGCTTTCATCCGACTTCAGTTCATCAATCATTAAAAATGGAGAGAAACGTGCGTTATTAAAACCTGCGAGTCGTTGGATTTTGACGCCATCACCATCTGAGGTGGCATGTGCTGTAATCACATGATCTACTGCTCTTACATTCGTCATTTTGAAACCCTCATAAACTTGAATAGCTGTAGTTTATGTAATTTGATTTAAAAAGAAGATGGCACAGCGTTGAGTGACTTATTCGAAAATCTTGAACAGGTAACAATATGAAATTATGTCTATACTTAATAGAGAGTATATCGCCAAGGAGGCCGCTATGGCAGTTCAGCAAAAACATGGCGAAAGGCATGGTCGGATAGGTTTTGATAACGACTTTACAACGGAGCAAAGCCAGCGCTTTACAGAGGTTGCAAACAGCGCAGTTAAACGCCGCGTGAAAAAACGTGAGATAGAAGCGCCGTTTATTCAGTCAGCTAAGCAAGCCGCTTTTAAAACCGTGGTGAGGCGACCTAAAGGGAATAACCCAAACCGAACACGTCAAGTCATATGGATTATTATGATCGGGTTAGTGAGTCTTTGGCTTATGTACCTTGCAGGTTAGCAGCGCCGCTCCGTTATAGGAATGGCTAGCGTTGGCGCGTTTTTAATAGCGTAACATTGTTCCCTTCGATCTTCGCTTCAAAGCAATCTTCAAGTTCAGATGAATCCGGTGCTGAGCTAACAAGGCTCGTTGGTAGTTCTTCTATCAGGGTCGATACTGGGTTGTCGTGATAATAAGCATATCGGTTTTTTCCTGAATGCTTGGCAACATACATCGCTTTATCAGCACATCTCGTCAGCTCATGTAATTCTTGGGCATCTTGCGGATACAAAGCAACCCCAACACTTAACGTCAATTCCTTGATTCTCTCGTTTGTTTGGCAGCCGCTTTCGAACAGCCCGCAGATCCTATCTAGAATGCCGTCTAGATCTTTACGAGTTGGCACATCGTAGAGCATCAGAACAAACTCGTCTCCAGCAAAGCGCGCGATGGAATAATCGTATTCATGGCTTTTTCTGTCTCTGGTTCGAATGTTGTTGCTCAAGCGATTGGCAAAATGCTGTAAGACACTGTCTCCCACATCGTGCCCGTAGCTGTCGTTAATGCCTTTAAAGTCATCTATATCCAAAAAGACCAATGCCGTAAGTGATCGCTCACTATCCACGGTGGCTAGTTTTTCTGTCGCCCAGCGTTCAAAGCTCCAACGGTTTGCCAAGCCGGTTAACTGATCTCTGTAAGCGAGATCTTCAATGCCTTCTTTATACAGGCGTTGAATATAACTGACGGCTTTTGTGTAGTAATAGGCGGATGTGTGGCACACCAAGCTCATGGTAAATAAGCTAAGGAAAAATCTGTGTGTGCTGTTAAATGGTAAAGAAAAATTGTTGGGCATTGCTGTAATCAAGGTGCTGATGAACAGGCAAAACGAGGTGCTGAAGATTATGCCAATTCTGAAATCATTAATGAAAATGACCGCGGCCAGAATTGGGTAGAGCCAGAGGATGCGATCTGGGATGGCGTGACTGTACAAGAATAGGATGACGCCCTGAACTAGAAGAACACCACTCAGAATCAATTCGGAATACTCAGGATTGATGACTTTTCTTACATATAAAGCGTTAGAAATGGCAATGATGGCGAAGCACAATTCGAATATTGACAGCGTGTAATGCTCGCCTTCGAAGTAAGCCCAAGTATAGAAAATGAATAACGCAGCGGCAGTCAGTGAAAAGGAGTGGACAATTTTTTGCTTGCGGGTGGATCGTATGTCCGCCATTTCTTCTAGGTGCCTGCCGACGAGCCTTTTCATGTGATCTGTGCCAAAGTTTTTGATAATGGTGTTAATAGTAGATTAAATAACAAGCTATGCAGAGGCTTAGATGTCTATTTAGTGTGACTACTATCAAGGTTTCATATGAAAGGCTGTTCAATCAATTCCAAATAGTGATGTATATCACCGATGGTGCTGGTCATCTCTAGAAGATTAGATTTAAGCATCAAACTTGTAACCGTTGTTTGATGTTTATCTACTTGCTTTCCAGAGAGTTACTCCACATAGTTTGTAAACGACCAAAATTAAGAAAGGCTCATTATGTTAATTACCTTTAGTTGTAAAGCTCATGCTAGTGTCACGATGTTTGGTGAAGTCGGCCTCCAGTTCATCAAGATGCTTGGGCATAGCGGCTCCATCCCAGGTGCTATGGATGCTTCAGAGGTTCCTCAAGCTCTGGATAATCTACGTGCTGCTATTGCAGCAGAGCAGAGCAAGTCCGTAGAGCATGAAAATACTGATGACGACAATGAAGAAGAGGTGGTTGAAGCGCCTGTTAATATCGGTAGTCGAGCGTTCCCACTGGTTGAATTATTAAAAGCTGCCATCAAAGATGAATGTGAAGTAATGTGGGAAGACGGTAGCGGCAAGCGACTGTAGTACGATTCACGCGAAACGTAACAAGCCTATTGAATCTATTTTAATCAGAATGAATGCTGAACCAGTATCGGACACACCATGACCATGGAGTTTTATGGTGATGAACCGATACTGGTGTTTTTTTAGTGAAGTAATCCACTCGTTTCTGTTTATTTACAAGGTTCGTCAGCCCTGAAATGAGTGACTTTTGTTATCGTAATATCAATCCATAACAGACCGTAAACAAAGTGATGCTGTTCACGCTTTCTTGACTCCCAATTCTGAACTAAGAGTTTTTCCTAGTTATTCTAAGACCCTCTCTCATGCGGTCGATTTTTAGACTCCTTATTATTTCACGGTCAACTAACAAACAATGTATGGCCGCAATTATGCCGTGCAGACCTCACAAAAAATAAGAGAGTTCACAATGTTAAAGTTCCTAGATCAGGTTCGAAAACCGACGCTGGATCTTCCGGTCGAAACTAGAAGAAAAATGTGGTTTAAACCATTCCTACAATCTTACCTCGTCGTGTTCATTGGTTATCTAACCATGTATTTGATCCGTAAGAACTTCAATGTCGCGCAAAACGACATGATTTCTACTTATGGATTATCGATGACGGATCTAGGTCTTATCGGTCTGGGTTTCTCTATCACTTACGGTATCGGTAAAACCGTCGTTTCCTATTATGCCGATGGTAAAAACACCAAGCAGTTCCTGCCATTCATGCTTGTCCTTTCTGGTATCGCTATGTTGGGCTTCAGCTTCAGTATGGGCGGTGGCAGTGCTAGCTTATTCTTGATGGTTGCCTTCTATGCGTTGAGTGGTTTCTTCCAAAGTACCGGCGGTCCTTCAAGCTACTCGACCATCACTAAATGGACGCCTCGTAACAAGCGTGGTTCTTATTTAGGCCTTTGGAATATGTCGCACAACGTGGGTGGCGCAGGTGCCGCTGGTGTTGCTCTGTTCGGTGCTAACTACCTTTTTGATGGCAACGTGATCGGTATGTTCGTGTTCCCATCAATCATTGCGATTGTGGTTGGCTTTATTGGTATGCGCTTTGGTAATGACTCTCCAGAAGCCTATGGTCTAGGTACGGTTGAAGAGTTGTTTGATGAAGAAGTCAGCGAAGAAGATACGGCTGCTGAAGAAAATCAAATGACTAAGAAAGAGATCTTTGTTGAATACATCCTGAAAAACAAAGTGATCTGGTTGCTCTGCTTCGCGAATATCTTCTTATACATTGTTCGTATCGGTATCGATCAATGGTCTACCGTTTATGCGTATCAAGAGCTAGGTCTATCAAAAGAAACCGCGATTTCAGGCTTCACTCTGTTTGAGGTTGGTGCACTGGTCGGTACGTTAATGTGGGGTTATCTGTCAGACCTTGCGAACGGACGCCGTGCTTTGGTTGCTTGTGTATCGCTTGGCCTGATTATCGTTTCGCTAGAGTTCTACCAGCATGCAACCAGTGAGTTCATGTACCTAGCATCACTGTTTGTGCTTGGTTTCCTAGTATTTGGTCCTCAGTTGCTGATTGGTGTTGCTGCAGTAGGTTTCGTGCCTAAGAAAGCAATCAGCGTTGCGGATGGCGTGAAAGGTACATTTGCTTACTTAATTGGTGACAGCTTTGCCAAACTTGGCCTAGGTATGATTGCAGACGGCACACCTATTTTTGGCTTAACGGGTTGGAAAGGCACGTTCGCAGCGCTTGATACGTCAGCTGCCATTTGTATCGTGTTACTGCTATTCGTTGCGGTTGCGGAAGAGAAGAAGATTCGCCACGCTAAGAAAATACACTTAGCGTCTCAAAACGCGTAGCGAGTCTCACGTGCTTTATTGGTTTAAAGCACGTGAGATCATACCAATCGTTAGTTCGATTCAGTATCATCTCTATTAATAAACTTAATTTTAGATAGCTCCTGTTGGGGCTATTTTTCTTTCTTACTCTTAATTTTGGTTAATATCATGATTAATGTTGCGCTTGTTGATGACCACGTCATTGTTCGATCTGGCTTTGCTCAATTACTCAGTCTTGAAGCTGATATTACGGTCGTGGGGGAATTCAACTCTGCGGCAGAAGCGCGCCTAGGATTGCCAAGTTGTCACCCTGATGTCGTGATCTTAGATATCTCAATGCAAGACGAAAGTGGCCTGAGCTTATTGGAAGAGATTCCATCTGGCATTGCCAGCATCATGTTGAGCGTTCATGACTCGCCGGCGATGGTTGAGAAGTCATTAGAGTTAGGAGCCAAAGGTTATCTCAGCAAGCGCTGTAGCCCTGATGAGTTAATCCAAGCCGTACACACGAGCGCAAATGGTGGCTGTTATCTCACGCCCGATATCGCCATAAAGCTTGCGACGCCCATGAAGAATAAAGCCTCTTTAAATCAGCTCACCCGCAGAGAAAGCGAAGTGTGTCAGTTATTGGCGACAGGGCTCGATGTAAAATCTATTGCCGTAGAGCTAGGGGTTAGCCATAAAACGGTGCATGTACACCGTGCCAATGCTATGGACAAACTCAATGTTAAGAACAACGTCGAGTTAGCTAAATTGTTTACACAAGACCAGTATTAATGCGTTCTTACCTAGCCACCTCCCTGTGTGGGGTTTTTATGGCTGGTTGTGCATGGTTCTGTTTGTGGGTTATTGCCTTCTATTTTATTAATGACCCTGAGTTAGCCATTCTGCTTTTCCCGTTTTCACTTCGATTGGGAATGACGCTGCACACTCGCACTCACTATTGGCCTGCTATCTATATTGCCGAGTGGGGGCTTGCGATCGCTTTAGCTCTGCTACTTGATGAACCTCAATGGCTGACGATACTCATCGCCAGTGGATTGAGTATTCCTGCCACGCTAATTGCCAAGCGTTATTATTCTGGTGACCAGAATCGTCACTTGTTAGTGATGGCGAGCTTAATCATGGTCACAGCATTCATTAATGTTGCCGTTGTGGGTTCTCATGTTCCGGCTGTTTACATGGTGTGGTTGGTGAGTATTACTGGCGGACTGATGCTGGTGCCGATGTGTTATCTAGTCTGGAACTATCTATTCCAAAACAAGTGGTCACCACTGGGCTCTTACTTAATCCATAATGTTGTAGAGTTCAAAATCCGTCACATCGCTTTATATAGCGTCTTGTTGGTCGCCAGTATTTTGATACAAACCAGTTTGCCTGATGAGCTAAGGCGCTTTGCCCCATTCTGTATGGCGATCCCTATTATCTTGCTGGCCGTTCGTTATGGATGGCAAGGTGCTCTGCTTGCAACAATGTTAAATAGTGTCGCGTTGATTGCAGCCCACAGCGGAACATCCAAACTCGAAATTACCGACTTACTCTTGTCTCTATCTGCTCAAACCATCACAGGTATACTGCTTGGTTTAGCGGTTCAAAAGCAGAAAGATCTCAACTCCAAATTGCGAAGTGAACTCTCCAGAAATCAAAACCTTTCACGTCAGTTAGTTACCGCTGAAGAGTCGGTTCGTCGTGATATTGCGCGTGAACTGCATGATGAAATCGGCCAAAACATCACGGCAATTCGTACTCAGGCAAGCATTATTAAACGTGTCGACGCGGCTGAGATGAGCGTTCGCTGTGCGGGTACCATTGAATCATTATCTTTGAATGTTTATGACACCACCAAACGTCTACTTACAAAATTAAGACCTAAGATGCTGGACGATCTGGACCTAAAAGATTCCGTGGAACAGCTTATTCGAGAGATGGAGTTTTCGGATCACGGCGTTGATATTCAGTTAAATTGGCAAGGTGATTACTCGTGTTTGAGTGACACGCTTAAGGTCACTATCTTCAGGCTGTGCCAAGAATCTCTAAACAATGCCTCTAAATACGCCAACGCGAGCGAAATCAGAATTGAACTGCTTTTAGGTGACCAGGCTTATCTTCAGATATCAGATAATGGCATTGGTTTTACAGCGCAAGATCTTCTCAAAGGAATGGGTGTTCGCGGTATGCAAGAGCGTGTTCAGGCGCTCGGCGGCAAGATGACAATCAACGCTAATGGCTCATCTTCGGGTACCAATATCAGCGTTACATTACCTAAAGTGTGAGAACGAATATGTTTGGATTTCTGCGCTCAACAACGTCAGAGAGTGATGCTCTAACTGATGATGAGGTCAATCAGAGTTATCGCTATTGGCGCCTTCACATCATGATAGGAATGTATGTCGGCTATGCGGGTTTTTACTTCACTCGTAAAACCTTTAATTACGCCGCGCCTGCAATGATCACCGATCTAGGTTTGGACAAAGGCGATATCGGCTTAATTGGCACGCTCTTTTATCTTTCTTATGGCTTATCGAAATTTATCTCAGGCACGATATCGGATCGGTCGAACCCTCGTTACTTCATGGGGCTTGGCCTAATCGCGACTGGTCTGATAAACATCGCGTTTGGCTTTTCGAGTTCGTTAGCGGCTTTTATCTCGCTATGGGTACTGAATGCATGGTTCCAAGGTTGGGGCTGGCCATCGTGTTCCAAGTTATTGACGACTTGGTATTCTCGCTCCGAAAGAGGCTTTCGCTGGGCAATCTGGAATACAGCGCACAACGTTGGTGGAGCGCTTATCCCTATTCTTGTGGGTTATCTAACGCTGCAGTTCAGTTGGCGAGCTGGGTTTATCTGGCCGGGTGTGATTGGTGTTTTTATCGGTCTTATTGTCTGCTGGCGCTTACGTGACAAGCCCACCACCATGGGACTTCCGACGGTAGGGAAGTGGCGCAGTGATCACCTGGAATTAGCGCAAGAGAGCCATGGGCAAGGGTTAAGCTATCGAGAGATCCTGAAAACCTATGTGTTCAGCAATAAGTACATTTGGTTGCTCGCCTTTAGTTATGTGTTGGTTTACATCGTAAGAACGGCAGTTAACGACTGGGGCAATTTATACCTCACCGAAGAACACGATTACAGTTTGATCAACGCCAACGCTGCCTTGTCTCTGTTCGAGATAGGAGGTTTTGTTGGTTCACTTGTTGCTGGGTGGGGATCGGATAGGTTGTTTGGTGGCAACCGCGGTCCAATGAACATCTTGTTTGCGATTGGCATCTTCCTTTCGGTTTCGGCTTTATGGCTTATGCCTTTAACCAACTTTGTGTTTCAAGCGGCTGGGCTATTCTGCGTTGGCTTTTTTGTTTTTGGCCCTCAAATGCTTATTGGCATGGCGGCGGCGGAATGTTCACATAAAGACTCTGCCGGGGCGGCGACAGGTTTTGTTGGCTTGTTTGCTTATATGGGAGCAGCACTTTCTGGTTACCCATTAGCGCTCGTTCTAGAAGCTTACGGCTGGAGTGGGTTCTTCATTACCATCTCTACTTGTGCGGCCGTTATTGGCTTGCTGTTACTGCCTTTCCTACAAGCTCAATCACCTCAGAAAAGTGCAGAGGTTCGCTCTGGCTTTTAAGGATCCTTCCCGATAACAAGATAGTCGCTGGTGTTTGTATTGTTGCTTGCATCGCTATTGCAACCGGTGCGATACAAGCCGCTATCTTATTCT
Organism: Vibrio sp. 10N.261.51.A4; assembly: GCF_041471945.1. NCBI lineage: Bacteria > Pseudomonadati > Pseudomonadota > Gammaproteobacteria > Vibrionales > Vibrionaceae > Vibrio > Vibrio sp. 10N.261.51.A4. The sequence continues at coordinate 56,902 of NZ_JBFRPJ010000074.1, read as the reverse complement.
CAGCGCTTTCTACGCGTGATATTCAAATGTGACTCTTTTCACGCTTTTCATCGATCTCACCTGTTTCTAAGAATTTTTCCTATTGCGTCTAAGACCTCATCTCATGTGGGTTCTAGCTGCTCTCTGTAGTCTTTCTAATTATTTACGTTATTAGAAATCAGCTCTCTGAATTGTGTTCAACGAGCTCACTACGGAAAACGCCATGTCACTCAGCCACTTCTCAGAACACTCATTTTTCCCAATGGAAAACACCATCCAAAATTATGCATGGGGGAGCATTTCTTCGATACGTGAGCTGTTTGGCTTTAAGAATGAGACACAAGAGCCGCAAGCGGAAGTTTGGATGGGAGCGCATCCGAAGGGTTGCTCAATGGTTAAACTTGACCAACATTTGGTGCCTCTATCTGAGCTGATTAACAAGAATAAACCGGCTTATTTATCTACTGATATTGCGCAGGAGTTTGGTGAGCTACCTTTCTTGTTTAAGATCTTGGCAGCAGAAAAGGCACTATCGGTTCAGGTTCATCCAAACAAGCGTCAAGCCGAAATTGGCTTTGCTAGAGAAGAGCAAGCAAGCATTCCCCTAAACGCAGGGCACCGTAATTACAAAGACTCTAACCACAAACCTGAATTGGTTTACGCGATCACTGAATACCAAGCGATGAATGGCTTTCGAGAGTTCGAGGAAATATTAGGTCTGTTCAAAAAGTTGGATTCGAGCGAACTGGCTGGTTTGGTTGAAGAGTTTGGTAACAATCTTGATTCTCTAGGCTTAGAAGCGTTTTTCCGAGATCTGCTAACGTTGAATGACCAACGTAAACTCCGAGCATTAGAGCAACTTCTGACTTACGCAGCATCTCATCAAGACCAAGCTGAGTTTGCTTTGGTTACTGAGCTTAGCCAGCAATACCCGAACGATATCGGTCTGTTTTGTGTTCTTCTGCTTAACTTGATCACACTGAAGCCAGGTGAAGCGATGTATTTGAATGCGAACACTCCGCATGCTTACATTAAGGGAACCGGGCTTGAGATTATGGCAAATTCAGACAACGTGCTACGAGCCGGTTTAACGCCAAAACACATTGATGTCGCTGAATTAGTGGCGTGTACAGAGTTTACGCCAATTCCGTTTGATCGCTTGTTGTTAGCGCCCTCAAAACTGGGGCAATGTGATAGCTATGATATTCCTGTCAGTGATTTTGATTTCAATATCTTTCATCGCCCTCATCAAGAAGAAGTCATCACAAGCGGTGCTGAAATCTTAATGGCGATTGACGATGATTTAACGTTAATGAGTCAGAAAGGTGAGCATTTAACCCTTACTAAAGGGCAATCGGTATTTATCCCAGCCTATATTGGCCATTACGAATTGAGCAGCAACGGGCGAGTGGCTAGGGCGTTTAATTAGCGAAGTAGCTAGTTGGAAAGGCTATCAAGTTTGATAAATGAAGATGTTGGCTTAAAAGACTAATGGAAGAATGAACAAGCCAAACTCATATTGGCTTGTTCATGTTATCTATCGATTATTTAATAGAAGGTAAGCTAGCTGCTTCCATATTAATCGACATGCTCCAAGATTGTTCCTCTCGAATGGATTTAATCGATCCTCGGTTTGTAAGCCAAGTAGTTTGAGTGTCAAGAGGCCCGTCATTTTCGAACTGTGTTTCACTTGTTACTTTACATGCAGCGAAAGTACCAGCTGGCACCGTGATTTCCTCTTTACCTAAGTAGGTTTCTTGGTAGTTGAAAGTGGGCAGAAAGTAAGGTTGTCCGTTGATAATATCGTCTAGTGAGGTCTCTACAGAAGCGGTTCTTAATCCAGGGTACTCTATTTCGAACTCTTCACCGCTGCCTTGGTCCCACCAATAATCAAACTGAGAGGCGAGTGGTGCGTTAGTTGACGTTCCAAAGTCTACCGTTTGATTGATGATTTTTTGGTTGTCAGTAATCGTCAGTGGTAATACTGCTTTAGCCGCCCCCCAACCTAGTGAATCATCAGAGTTAAAGCCCTCTTGACCTAGATAGTGATCTTCAGAGCTATATGAGTACTCATACCCCATTAAAACATCTTCCGAATCTTTGATATCGATACGCGTTTTTTCTAGGCTTCCCGTAAAGTCAGTAATCCAGTTTGGAAGCCCAGTAACTAACGTAACGTTATCTAGCCAAGAGAAAGTGTCACCCAAGTAGGTAAACTCATAAGTGAGGTTCTCTGTAACAGGAGCTTCTTCCCACATAGGCGTGCGTTGTACATCGTAAACCGTGATGTCATTAGCTGTAGCAATGAACTCAGCATCCGGTAGCGAGTCAAGACAAGCCTGTAGGTTGAGAGGGTGTAAAGGTTGTGGTGTTAATGCGTTACCCAAAATGAACTGCTTAGTCGCTTCGTCAAAAACATAAGCCTCACTGCCTGCACCTTCAACTTCCTTGTAGGTAACACGTACAAAGCCTTCGACAACAGACAAGTAAGCGGAATTATCTTCTTTTTGGTAGTTAGACCATGTAGCTTGCGAGTGGATAGATTCAGGGATTGTAACCTGACGTAATACCTCGCCGTTCAAAGATACATCTTTCCATGAACCGAGTTCTGACAATTTGGATAATGTAGAATCTAAATTCCACGCTCTTGAATAATAAACCACGGTGCCATTAGAAAGCAGCTGTGCAAATACTTCAGCACTTTCCATACCTGCCATTGGGATTAAGTCAGCATGATTGTTAGACGCTGTGTCATGACGGTCTGATTCATCTTCAGCAATGGTCGATGCCAAAGTGGAAAGCCATGTATCGCTGCCATTCTTAAAGGCGCTAATGCCGTTGCACGAGTTATTGAGTGCCTCATAGCGGTCAGGGCTATACTCAGCACACCAATCCCCCTTGTAAAAGGTATAAATATTGTCGTAGATATCTTCTATAGACAATTTGTATGCGGTGGTGTTGTCAGGGAATTTTAAACCTACAGGCATAATGTTAGACCAAACGTTCTCATCATCCGTTTGATCCATGATGGAACGAACATTAAGCCCACTGATATCTAATTGCTTAGCGCTAGCAACTTCACTAAAAATCGAGCTTCTAGATTCTAGAGTTAAGCTGCCGTCTTTGTTCGGCTTAATGCTGGTTAAGGTGTCATCGCTCGCTTCCCAACCGTTTTGTCCTAACACCATGCTATTTGTGTCAGGTGTATCTTCAAACTCAACAAATTGCTCAGCAAAGTAATCATAAATATAACTGGTATCGGTAACTGAGTTATCTGTATCAGACTTCAATGTTCCATAGGCAACTACTAAATCTTTGCCAGTGTCATTATCGCCGCCAAACCAATTGATACCGTCTGTTTTGATAAGCTTCGCGAGATCGGCTTTTTTAGAGCCTTTGTTTGCTTCGTTTTCTTTAACTTTATCTTCGAGATTTGAGTCATTGATGTCGATGTGATCGTGATTGATATTGTTCGCAATATCGCTTGGGTCGAAGTTTTCACCAGCGGCTTCAATATTCTTAACGACTTCGTCGAGAACTCGTGTTACTTCCTCTGCAATTAATGCGGTGAGTGCTTCTACAGAAATACCGGCGCCCGCTGCCGTTTCTGATAACGCATCAGTGTTCTCAGCCATGACTGAAGCGGTAACTTGAGCTACGCGGTGTAGGTTTTCAAAGGCCGCTTTTTGTGAATCGGCTAAGTCATTATTGTTTTTGGCTTCGATATAATCTTGCGTTAAATCGAGTGTTGTCCCCAACTTCTCTTGAATAGCTGTTTTGGCTTCTTCTAACGAAGAACCACTCTCGATTTCATTTTGAATCAGAGTCGTTAATGGGCTAATAAATGCGGATTTTGGAGGTGCAGTTAAGCGATAGCTCTTGCTTAGAACGACACCTGGGTTATCGGTATCGATGGTTTGCCCAGCAACCACTTCGATCAACAGAGTACCTTGTTCAAGTTGTTCTTGAGTTAGATTATCAATTGTGAACGAACCATCGTCACCCGTTACGGCACTTGGCTCATCCTTATCACAAACTTTATTGCTGTTTAGATCCAAACACGCATTGGCTCCTACCAAATAGCCATCAGCGGCTTTTGCTGTTAAAGACGCTGAAGTTGCTGTTGAACCGCCAGTATCAGTTGTAGAGCTATCCGAACTGTCGCTACCACATCCTGCTATCCCTAGGGCTATTGCCACTGCTAACAGTGAACGTTGACCATTCATGTTAGTTCTCCTATTAAGTTATTGATAAAAAATTATTACTCTGGAATCAATCGGGAGAATGTCATTGATAAATATGACTATTTATAAATTGAATGCCATTGATGAGAAATGTATCAAAACGGTATATAGCGGAAATAGCAGGAGTGTTTATTCTAGAGACATATCTAATTAGCTGAGTTATATATGCGAGTGATATCTATGGTGAATGTTTAGTGTTTGTAATTGACGTTCCTGTCAATTGCAGATTGGGCTAAGTGGTTATTATTTATAGATGTATATATATTTTATAGGTGTTGGTTGTCTGTATAACCTTTAGAGGTGGCCGTAGGTTGACTAATCAGTTGAAACTGAAACAATAAGTCGTATTTATAGAAGTGTGTTGATCTAAAGGAAATTTGATGAGCTCTTATTCTCACGTTCGCAGTTACGCCAGTTTATTCAGTGTCTTATCGTTGGCGGTTACGTCAGCTCCGAGTGCCGCTGATATATCAACAACGCCCGTCATTGGTGGCGTTTTTAGCTCCAGTGAAGTGTTGAAAAATGAGGTGCTTTCAAGCCTAAGTTATTCTGCCAAACTCACTCGTGATGCAGCTCTTTTCACGATTGGTGGCGTTACATTAGATGCGTATATTCTCGCTCTCCCTTTAGATGTCAAAACAAAAGCCAGAGTCGTTGCTCAGTTATCTAACCCGACGTACTCAATTCCTCTGGGTTATTTTCTCTATAGTTATTACGACCGCTATTCAGGCTTGGGCAGTGAAGATGTGTTCAAATCTTACTTGTCGACGGTTTATGATAAGCAGGCGCTAAAGGGCTTTGAACATAGCCTCTATCATGTTGGAGATAAGCCAACCTCAGAGCATCACGAGCCAGATACCTCGACTGAAGCAACGGGACATCATGAAGGTATTCGTATCGATGAACAGTTCATTGCTAACATGGTGGTTATCTACGATGCGTTATTCGAAATTGGTGTTTGGCAGGATATGGACACGCTCCCTGCGAATTACACATACTTAACCAATAGCCCTGAAGATCTAGCGATCATCGCTCAGATTCAACCGATCATTGTTGATTTGATCGGTAAAGCGGCATTGGGAATGGATGACGGCGACATGAAATCTGCAATGTTGGCGATTGCAGAAGATGGTAAACCAGAAAACGCTGATAAGCCGAATAACAAAGCACAAGCTCTTACCATCACGCTTATTGATTTTGTGCGCTTAAACTTGCTGAAAGCCTACCGACAGTTTGTGTTTAAAGAAGAACGTGCAGAGGCGCTTGATGATTGGATGCAGCAAGCGTTCAGTGACCAGCCTGATGCGCTAATACAATTCTTAGAATCCCAACAGCACAAGCGCTTTGCGGTTCAAGTGACGGTCGATGGTTTACAGCAAGGGTTGCTCGAGGGGTTGGTCGATGAAGATTCACCTTTCATTTCGGTTGCTTATCAGAACCATAAAAACCGAGCGCAATATAAACCTCAGTTAGAAACGGTGATTGAGCCAGAACATCAACAACAGGTGAGGTTCATGGAAGTTCTGTCTGAACAAACCTACCGTGATCCGAATTATCTTCCGTTCTTCAAAAAACTTTATCAAGAGCATCGAGACAATATTAGCCGAGTGGGTATCTCTTCTACTCCGACGATCAGCGTACGTAATCTACCGATCATTAAAACGGGCGCGAAAGTATCGGGTCAAGGTGGCACGGGTATCCCTAATTTCCACTTTGTTGATCGAGAGATCGACCGAGCGTATTACTTCTTCGGCAATGATGCCTTGCAGTTGGATGTGTTGATGGCAAACAACAAGGTGCAGACCATGTTTGATCGCCTTGATTACCTCAAAACGCTGAACTGCAACGCTCAATATGATTGGAATGCTCACACCACTTACGATGGGCTAGTAAACCTAGGTTTGGGTGAGTCACTGCGTGATTATGGTGAGAAACGCTGCGTTAAAGAGCTTCAAGAACGTTCAGAAGTCGAAGTGGTTTTGCAAGAAAAGCGTCAAGCCTTGATTGAAGATATTGAAGCGTATCAGTCTATATCTGGCTTTGATTTTTTCACTAAGTTTTCAAAGAGAGCTCAGGTTAAACAATTGATTACTCAGTTTGCCGAGTTAGATGGAAAAGGGATGCCCGACTACACCTTGGTTTATAATCCATGGCCGGATCACTTCGCACACTTTACCGGTCCTTTTAGTGACGAAATTCTGATGCCGACTGGAGAGCTTAACCGACTGGACTATTGGATTCGCCAGATTGAAGCGACCTACCGCAGTGCCGGCGTTTACGATAAAACGCTATGGGGCATGGCAGGGGATCATGGTTTAACGCCGGTGTTCTACGCGCTCAATCCCGAAAAGCAGGTATTTGAAGGCTTACAAGCAGAGCTAGAGTATCCAATTGTGGTTAAGAAGATATCTTCAGACGAGGGTGAAGGGCCTAAAATCACCAATGCGCTAAGCTACCCAAGCTCGAAAGAATTGGATGTGGTGGTTGCCTCGACGGCTGGTGGTAACTTCATGATGGATTTCTTTAATTCGGCTCAAGGGTGGCAGGTTCAGCCTGTTTACCAAGAACTCACGCAGTGGTCTCCGATTGCAGCGTCAGCTGGTCAGAATATCGACATCATTAATCAGATAGCGCAACGCTTGCCTGAAAGTCTTGATTATATGGTCGTAAGAGAAAGCACATGTGATCAACAACGTTGCGCTGTTCGTGTGATTGGCAATCGTGATTTAAAACGGGTCGATGAATTGATCACACGTGAAGGTGACAAGCTTTTCTATGAGTCATTGGAAGACAACCGAGCGCCGATTTTGCTCAATACGCAAAGGTTAAATCCATACCTAGCATCACCAAGCGAAGCTGATTTTTCACAGTATTCTCAATTGGTCGAAAAGTGTATTAACCGAGCGGTTAAGGCGGATGTGACAACGTGGTGTAGCAGTGCTGAGTGGACTTCATTAACGCAACCAACACCTCGACCAGATTCAGTGAATCAACTGGCTAATATCTACCTTGAAGATAGGGCTGGCACGGTTAACTTGTTCCCTAAAGCGGGAATTGGCTACAACACCAAGGTACCGGGGCGTCATGCTGGTGAGGATTACTTAGAGAAAGATGCCTTCATCGGATTCTGGGGAGCGCCAATTGGCGATAACTCTCAGCAATTGAAAATCGAAGCTAACGGATCTTTAGCGCCAACGCTGTTTGAGTATTTGACCGGAGAACCTGTGGTCGAAGGCGAGAACGGTTGGGGTTTTCCGTCGTTGATTGAGAAATTAGATATTTCAAGCGCGCGCTAAAGTAAACGCTCTCTACCTACTCGCTATCTGTATTTTCTCTATGGTTAGCGAGGCTGAGAGTTAGCTAGGTTGAGAGCCAATCCCACAAAATCATCATCTCCTTCATCAACCACTCGGTAGCCAAGTGACTGATAAAAGCTAATGGCGCGAGTGTTACTTCTAAAACTCGACAGGGTGACTTGCTCACGTCGCTCTTCCGTGGCTCTCTTATGTATGAGGTACATGGCTTGTTTACCTAGCGAATGACCTTGGTATTGAGGGGAAATGATCAGCAGATGAATATGGTATGCGTTGTCATAAGGCTTAAAACATACAAGTCCAATCCTCTCTTCTCCTCGGTATACCCAATGAAACCAAGAGGGATGGTAATCGTTTAAAAGTCGTTGACGTTGAAAGTCATCATCCCAACCGAAAACGTCATCTACGTGTATGAATATACCTTGTTTCACACTCGCAAATAGTTCTTCGAATTCAGAATTTGAAACGAGCTGGAATTGTATATTCTCTTCTTGTCTTGCCACTTTGCTTGCTTCCTTATCAAACGCCTTTGAATAAGCAAACAGTAACATAATTGAAGGCGCCGAATTAGCTTAGATTTGCGATGTGATGAAACCAAAAAGCCATGCGTGATGCATGGCTTAAAATAGAGTTTTGGACTGATTTTTCTATACGATCTTAAGTGCGTGGTGGCGCGTGAGCTGTTTGTGTAGCGAGTCTTTTAGCGCCATGCGTTCAACTTTGAGGTTGTGCATGCTGTCGTCATCGATAGGGCTGCCAGAGATTTCTAGCTGACGGATGTCGTAGTCGAGTTGGTGGTATTTCTGCATGTCTGCTTTGAATTTTTCGTCGTCGTGGTTGAGCTGAACAATGTCTAATTTAAGATCTGGGAAATCTAAGATAAAGGCATGGTTTTCATTGAGCATTGGCACTTCCTCTCTAGTCGAATTATCTTCAGTATAGATCCTATTTTTGAAGATAAATGTGTTCCTAAACACAAAGCGAGAGCAGGCTCAAAAAAGGGCATAAACGTTCAATTGTGGATTCGCTGATGCCCTTTGTTATTTTAGTAATATTAAAAACTACTTCGCTTTCTTACCAGAGCGTTGCTGCTCTTTGTGTGCAAGCTTTTCTTTCTTACGCTGATCGATAAGGTGAGCGGCTTCGCCACCTACGTGGGTTTCGCCACGAGCATTCGACAGTTGAACTTGCTTTTCACGTTCGCGGAAACGGGCTTTCTGCTCGTCGCTGTGCTTATCAATACACTTAGGGCAGCTTACGCCTTTCTCGAAGTGCTCAGAGGCTTTGTCTTCGTCAGTGATTGGCAGACGACACGCGTTACACACATCGTAACCGCTCTTCTCTAGCTGGTGGTTTACTGCAACACGACCATCAAATACGTAGCAGTCGCCTTCCCACATGCTCTCTTCTTCTGGTACTTCTTCTAGGTACTTAAGAATGCCGCCTTCAAGGTGGTAAACCTCATCAAAGCCTTGCTCTTTCATGTAGGCCGTTGATTTTTCGCAACGAATACCGCCAGTACAGAACATCGCGACTTTTTTGTGTTTCTTAGGATCGAGATTTTCTTCAACGTATTGAGGGAATTCACGGAAGGTTTCTGTGTTTGGGTTTACAGCATTTTTGAATGTACCGATATCGACTTCGTAGTCGTTACGGGTATCAACCAGAATCACATCAGGATCAGAAATCAGAGCGTTCCATTCATTTGGTTTCACGTAAGTGCCGACAACGTGGCGTGGGTCGATACCCTCAACGCCCATGGTTACGATCTCTTTCTTAAGCTTAACCTTGGTGCGGTTGAATGGTTGTTCTTCGTTGAACGACTCTTTGTAAACAACATCAGCCAAACGAGAATCTTGTTTGAACCATTGAAGAAGAGCGTCGATAGATTCGCGCTTACCTGCAACGGTGCCGTTGATACCTTCACTCGCAAGTAGCAAAGTACCGCGGATTTGGTTGGCTTCTAACACGTCAGTGAGTGGCTGGCGAATTTCTTGGTAATCATCAAGTGCTACGAATTTATACAGAGCACATACAACATATTGAGACATGGTTTTTCCTTTCTGCGAGCTGGAACGTAAATCCAGAGCGGTTGCCTTTTATGATACATACTGAGTTTGATTTACTCAGGTTTGCCCATATTGGCTTATTAAAATCCGCCGCAGTATAACCAAGCCAAGGAAGGACAAAAACCAACCAAAAGTAGGGCTATTTAGCATTGTTATTAGTGTGGCTTTTGGACTAAGAAATGCAATTAAACCGTTTTATCTGGTTCGAATTACAACACGTATTCCCAAACCAAAAAGGCCCTGCTGTAAAAATACATCAGGGCCTTGGTATTGAATCTGTCTGACTTAATCAGCGATTACGCTTGGTTAAGTACTTCCGCTAAGCGTTTCACCGCTTCTGTTAATTCTTCTGGGTTGGCGTTAGTGAAGTTTAAGCGCAGTGCGGCTTTTGCTTCATCGGCCTTTGGATAAAATACTGGGCTTGGTACAACCGCCACACCATTCGATAGCAAAGTCTTAGCTAATTCGAAGGTATCGCACTCTGGGATTTCTACCCAAATGAACATCCCGCCATCTACGGCTTTTAACACGCAATCTGCAGGCAGTTGTTTTTTTAGCTCTGAGAACAACACTTCATAACGAGACTTGTACAGTGTGCGAATGTTTTCCATGTGTACGTTGAAGTCTTCATGTTTTAGAAGACCAACAAGCAGCGCTTGCATAGGTACACTTGAGTGTAAATCCGCGCCTTGCTTCACTTTGATCAGTGGTTCAAGGTAGCTGCGCTTGCCTGTTACCGCACCGATGCGTAAACCAGGTGATGCAATCTTAGAGAATGAACGAAGAACGATAGAGTTATCAGGGCAGAAAGACGAAACCAACGGCAGCTCTGTGCCTGTGAAACGTAGCTCTCGGTATGGTGCATCTTCAATGAACGCAACGTTGTATTTGATACACAGCTCTGCCACTTTTTGGCGAGTCTCTGTTGTCCAACATACGCCCGTTGGGTTATGGAAATCTGGCACCGCGTAGAACATCTTTGGCGATTGCTCGGCAAAGCACGTTTCTAGTTCATCTAGGTTAGGGCCAAATTCGGTTTGAGACACAGTCACAATGTTTGCTTGAACCAAGCCAAACACTTGCATCGCACCCAAGTAGCTTGGCGCTTCCATCACAACCACATCACCTGGATCGACATACGCACGCGCAATCAAATCCAAACCTTGCTGAGAGCCAGTACAAATCATTACCGTGTGTGACTCTGGCAATTGGTAGCTTTGTGTTAGGTGGTCAAGCAACGGGCCGTAACCGGCAGTAGAGCCGTATTGGAAAACTTCAGGCATGTTCGCTAGGTTTTCTAGCGTTGGCTTCATTAAATCGATTGGGAATGTTTTCTCGTCCGGTAAACCGCCGGCCAATGAGATGACATTTGGATCACTTGCGGCTGCGAGGATCTCTCGAATGTATGAAGATTGAATCTGTTGTAATGACTGTGCGATTTCCATGTGTTGTGTCTCGTCGTTTATCGTTTTTATTCTATCGCTTGATATTACACGGCAATTGTAAAAACTAGCGTGTCCGTTTATGCTCTTAAACATGTCCATTTATGCTATTTAAACGATGTCACGTCAACACATATCGCGAATCAATGATGTCCTGTTCCATATTCACCAAGACATCAGTCAGCCTTTGTCTGCCAAAGAGTTATCTGAGATAGCGGCCTATTCAGAACAGCACTTTCATCGCACCTTTAAAAGCGTGGTCGGGGAGTCGTTGCATCAATATATCCGACGCACTCGAATGGAGTATGCAGCCAACCAATTGATGTTTGATATCAGCTCGTCAGTGGTCGAGATCGCCCATAAATGTGGCTTTAGCTCGGTGTCTTCGTTTAGTCGAGCATTTAAAGCGACCTTTAATATGTCTCCGGGCGAGTGGCGTAAACACGATTTACAAGTAGCAGAAAAACCCTATTTGAAAGATCCCGAAGTGGCGGCGGGCTATTTGAATGTGGCGCAGCGAGTATTGCCCGAACCCAAGATCGTTGAAGTGCCTGAACGCATGGCGGCCTATGTTCGACATACGGGTTATAACCGCTCTATTCGCAATGCGTGGTTGATATTGAAAGCGTGGGCGAATTCCGAACAGCGTGATTTTTCGAGCCAATTTGGTTTGCATCACTCAAACCCTGCTTGGGTTGAAATGGATCAGTGTCGTTATGTCGCGTGTATCGCGATTGATGAGCCGATTAAGTATCGTAGCGTAGTTAATCAGATGGTGATTCCGGGCGGCTTACACGCTGTGTTTCGACTAAATGGCCGCTATGGAGAACTGCTACCACAGATCAGTATGGTGTTAGAAAAGTGGCTACCCACATCTGGTTTCAAACAGCGCTCGACTCCCGCGTATGTGCATTATCATCAGAATCATTTTCTCAATAGTGATGAGGTGTTTGAGCTTGATTTCTACCTCCCTGTGAGTTTTTACTGAGTCTTTATTAGGCTAACTAATGAATTGTATCGGTAACGTATTGTTGTGTTTTGTCGAGTGTGGCTTTACTCATTTGTTGTGGCTAATTTGCTCACTCAATGGCTGAAAGGCATCTTATGTTGATGATGTAATGAAGAGAAAGCTTGTTGATAATTTACCTCAGTAATTGATGACAACGTACGGATTAAGCGATAGCATTCCGTTCTAATTGCAAATAATTCTTAATATCACTCGCTAGAATATATGACCATTACCCATAAAGATTATCTGAAAATCGCCTTCCCCTTCATCATCTCAACGGTGACACAGCCTTTGTTAGGTGCGGTGGATACTGCTGTTATCGGCCAACTTGGCATTGCTGAATTGATTGGTGGCGTGGCGATCGGCACCATCATTATGAACACCATGTATTGGCTGTTTGGTTTTTTCCGTGTTAGTACCACGGGACAAAGTGCGATGGCACTGGGCAAAGGGAATCGTTCTGATTTAGCGGGCAGCTTGATGCGTCCATTTGTGTTGTCTGGTTTGGTGGGTTTGATCTTTATCTTGATACAACCACTCATCTGGCAAGGCGCGATGTGGGTGATAGAACCTGAAGCGAAAGTGGCTGAGCACGCGCACATCTACTTCAGTATTTTGATTTATGGTGCACCTTTTGTACTGCTCAACTATACCATTATTGGTTGGTTAATGGGGCAGGCGAAAGCCAAAGAAGTTCTTTATACACAAGTGTTTGGTAACGTGTTGAACATTGTATTGGATGCGGTGTTTGTACTTTATTTCGACTTGGGTGTTGCGGGTGTGGCCTACGCAAGTTTGATTGCACAAGTCACCACCTTCGCTATTGGTATGACACTGGTGATTAAGACCAGCAATATCTCGATCTCTGAGTTCCTACAAGGTTCGAAGATGACCAAGAAAGACCTATCGACAATTATCTCTTCAAATACTGATCTCTTACTTCGTACCATCTGTATTTTAGTTTTCTTCAATATGATGGCGCGTACTGGTTCTAAACTGGGTGCCGATGTTCTGGCTGCTAACGCGATCTTGATGCAGGTGACCTTCATTGTCAGTTACATGTTTGACGGCATTGCCAATGCATCGAGTGTGTTCGCGGGTAAAGCGGTAGGTCAGAAAAATGCTTCAATGTTGGATCGTGTATTAAGACTTAACTTCCAATGGACGGCGAGCTTTATTGCCGTACTAACCTTCCTCACCTTGGTATTCAAAGACAGCATTGTCTTCTTGTTTACCGATATCCCAACGCTTGTCGCTCTATATCAAGAGATGGCTCCGTGGTTGATTGTGTTCCCGCTGGTGTCTGGCTTTGGCTTAACGGTTTACGGCATCTTTACCGGAACGGGTACCACGCGTCCAGTTAGGGACTCTAGCATAGCTACTTTGTTGGTTTTCTTAGCGGTACAGGCATTATCAATCGATATGTGGGGCAATCATGGCTTGTGGTTGGCGTTTACCTTGTTTTATCTTGGACGTATTGCCTTCTTGTATCCGTTCATCGCACAAGTTAAGCAGAAGTGCCTTCCAACAGAAGGTGCATCCGCGGCGTGTCATTAGGTTAGAAACACAATCGTTATTGCCAGTACTTTTGAAAGCGCCTGACAGCATTATGCTAAGGGCGCTTTTTCTATCTAATGACCTAGTAAAAATGGTCAATCAAACAACAAATAAAGTGCGATGCAGTTCAATGTTCTCTTTTCATCATGTCGGCTAAATGATAGAGTTGTTATGTTATAACATCTATCTGTGAGTATCTGCGTGAACACCCCACTTTTGTCTGTTGACCACCTAACGATCAAAACCTCTTCGAGAACCCTTTTCCAAGATATCCACTTCGATGTTTATCGAGGTGAGCTGTTGGCGATCATGGGACCGTCAGGCATTGGTAAGTCGATGCTTTCACGTGCGATTGCGGGTTTTCTGCCAGAAACGGTCGAGGTTGAAGGTCATATTTCTCTGTCTGGTGAAGCGGTATGTGGTTTGCCTATGCTGCAAAGAACCGCAGCACAGCGCCCCGCAGTTATCTTTCAAGATGCGCTTCAAGCATTAAATCCTCTGGTTTCCATTGAAGGTCAACTCAGTTTGGCATTGACGGGGACGCGCACTAAGCTTAAATCACAAGACAAGATCAAACTCACTGAATTGTTAGTGCAGCTTGGATTTCCTAACCCTGAAACCATCTTGCCGTTATATCCGAGCCAAATTTCGGGAGGGCAACGTCAACGGATTTGTATTGCGATTGGCTTGCTGAGTAACGCCGATCTCATCATCGCCGATGAACCAACCAGCGCGTTAGATCCGGTGACAGAGCAAGAGATACTTAAGCTGATTCGCGACAATGTTAAGCAGCGAAAAATCGGTGGCTTGTTGATTACTCATGACCTGCATAGCGCGTTGGCGTGTGACAAGCTGTTAGTCATCGATGATGGTGGTGTGGTGGCTTACGGTGCACCGAAACATGCACTAGAGTCGAGCTCTCACGCTTTCTGCTGTTCATTGAGAGACTTAATCGAATGAGCTCGACCTTATCACTAAACTCAGAAGCCTCGCCATTAATGCCAGTGACTGATTCAGAAACACAAACACCGATAGAGATTAAGTTCGACAATGTGAGTGTTCACTACTACTCCGTACCAAGTTGGTTGGGTGGTAAAGCGTTCAAAGCGCTACAGAACATAGACCTTAATGTTGAAGACAAAAGCCTAGCAATTGTTGGGCGTTCTGGTGCCGGTAAATCAACGTTAATTGAACTGCTATTTGGCCTTAAAGCGCCAACCGTTGGTCAAATAAACTTGTTCGGTTATTCGCTCCCAATTCGCGATAGCAAAGCGCAAGCAACGGTGTGTCGCTTGATTCAATTGGTGCCTCAAGAGCCCCACACTAGCCTCAACCCTTACTATACCGTTCGACAGATCTTAGCCGAACCTCTAAGTAACTTAGATGTTTCGGGTAATCATGAAGCCATCATTGAAGAGGCGCTTTCAGACGTTGGATTGCCTGCCAGTTTGCTCTTACTGAAACCTAATCAGCTTTCTACAGGTCAAGCTCAACGTGTGGCTATTGCTCGGGCTCTTGTCGTTAGACCCGCAGTGCTGGTGGCCGATGAACCTACTGCCAGCCTTGACCCAGTGAATCGCCAAAGGTTGTTGGACTTGGTTAATTCATTAAAAAAGAAGCGCGATATGCGCCTTATTTTGGTTACTCACGATTTAGGTGCCGCAAAAGCCCTTTGTGAAGAAATACTGGTACTCGACCATGGTGAAATGGTGGAGCACGGACCGACCGATCAAGTGATGAGTAAACCTGCTCATCCTGCGACTCAGATGCTGATCGAGTCTCAGCCTCTTTCGAAATCTACTTGTTAAACACAACCTTATTTATTAAAAAAATACAGCTACAGAGAAAAAATAATTATGCGTTTTAATTCAATCAAACTGGCTTGCACGCTTGCGTTGGCTCTGCCTTTGACGGGCTGTTTTGACTCTCAACCAGGGTCTAGCGATGCCGTAGTAAAATCTGAAATTCGAGTTGCGATGATGCAACCACCAAGAACGGGTTTATCGCCACTTTCTGATGACGCTTTTAAGTTATCTCGTTGGAGCACAGCAGAAACTCTGGTTAACCTGAGCCCAACCTCAGAAGCAGAACCTATGCTAGCAACGGATTGGAAACATGTTGATCCTCTGACTTGGCAGTTCACGATTCGCCAAGGCGTTAAATTCCATGATGGTTCGACATTAACGGCAAACTCTGTAGTGAACTCTCTACAAAAAGCGCTCGAAGCAGCACCTAAGCCGCGCATCCTAGATGGCGTAGAGCTAGAAGTGAAAGCGATGGACAACTACCGCGTAGAGATCAAAACCAGCTTTGATGACCCTCTTCTACCAAGCCGTTTATCAAGCCCTCAATTAGCGATCCTAGCAGCAAGTGCTTATCAAGAAGATGGTCGTGTTAGTCCAATTGGCGCAGGTACTGGCCCGTTTGAGCTGACTGAAATCAACGGCACAACCAGCGCGAAACTGAAACGTTTTGACGGCTACTGGGGCGAAAAAGCGCAAGTAGAATCTGTAATTGCAGAATACGTTCCTAATGGTTTTGCTCGTGCTGCAGCACTGAGAACCGGCACGGCTGACGTCGTTGAAGCGGTACCCGTTTCACAAATCGCGACCATTGATCCGAACCTACTTTACGAAGTGGCAATGCCTCGTACTAATACGCTTTACCTGAACAACAAGTCAGGCGTATTTAGCGATATTGAACTGCGTAAGGTAGCGGCAGCTGCAGTAGACCGTGAGCAGATCGTGAATACTGTTTATGAAAACCACGCGGATATCGCGCAAGGCCTATTAGGTCCTGCACTTGCTTGGGCTGAACCAATTCGACCTGAAGGTCAGGCAGTTGACAAAACGCTAAAAGCGAACGGCGAAAGCATTGTTATTGGTACCTTTACCGACCGTGCAGAGCTTCCAGAAGTGGCAGCGCTACTGAAGCAACAACTTGAAGCGGCTGGTTTCAAGGTTGAGCTGGATATTCGTGAATATGCTCAGATCGAGAACGATGCGCTATCTGGTAAGTTCGACGCGTTTATCCTTTCTCGTGCAACGGTTCTAGATTCGGGTGACCCAGTGGCTTACATGATGAGCGACTTTGGTTGTAAGGGTTCATTCAACCTTGGCCAGTTCTGTTCTCAAGAGGTAGATAAAGCACTGAATCACGCTGACCTACAACCGCTAGGTGCGCTGCGTCACCAAGCGATCATCGAAGCTGAACAAAAAATCCTTAACGATTTTGCTGCGATTCCACTGCTTCACGAACGTGTGATTCAAGGTGAGAGCGAGCGTGTAAGCAATGTAGTTCGTGACCCAAGTGAACGTCGCTTGGTTGATCAAACGACACAAGTTAACGCGGCAACACAGGTTAACTAAATAAATGTTATCTGCTGAGACTCTGCGTCGAACTCTATTTATCTTGACGCCTTGGCTATCAAGAATCGCCTCACTGATTGTGGTGGTGATTCTTGTTGGTTTGATGCCTGACATTGCAGGCATCGATCCAAGCCAATCTATTCTGCGGGCTAGGGCGGGGCAACAACACCTGCTTACGCCTGAAGCTTTAGCGGCGGTACGCGCTGATCTTCAGCTTGACCGTTCAGCCATTGAGCGCCTGCTCGACTGGGTAGGAAATGCTTTTTCAGGTGATCTAGGTGAATCATGGATTGATGGTTCCTCGGTTGCATTAAGCATTCAAAAAACAGCATCTACGTCTCTGTTCTTGATGTCTAGCGCACTTGTGATGACTTTCGTACTGTGTGGTGCAGGCTTACTTGCTACCTTACGCAGTTGGAAGAAGGGCAAACTAGGGCAGAGTTACAGCAGTTTAAGCACCGTATTAATATCGTTACCAGAGTATGTGGTGGCCTCGGTATTAATATTGGTGTTCTCTATCTGGTTAGGTTGGCTACCACCGTATGGTTGGCAAGGTTGGCAAGATATCTGGCTACCGAGTTTAGCGCTCGCACTGCCTGCAAGTGGCTTGTTTAGTCGTCTACTCAGAGACAGTTTACAACGCGTTCTCAATGAACCTTGGGTGATCACTTGGCTCAGTGCCAACGTTCATTCCAATCAAATTATTCGCTTTGCGCTGAAAAGAGCGCTGAGCAGTCTGATCCCGCAAATCGCGATGATCGTGATTGGCTTAACTGGTGGCGCAGTCGCGGTTGAGCTTATCTTCTCGATCCCTGGTATCGGGCGCATGATTCTTGGTGCAGCCAAGGCGCAAGACTTACCAACGCTGCAAGGCGGCTTATTGGTGTTGCTGCTATTTTCAATTGCCGTGAGCAGCATGAGCTTGTTTGTTCAGCAATTGATTCTTGGCCACAGCCTGAAAAGCGGCAAGCTCATCAGTAGCCACTCTTCGTTTCGTTTTACCCAGAACCGCGCAAAGCGTGTCACTGCTTTTGCGATCTTCTCTTTCCTAATTGCTATCGTTGTATGGGCTGCATTCCGAGACCCATACACTAGCCAATTCGCACGCTTGGCATCACCGAGTTGGCAAGCACCTTTGGGCGCAGATGGCATTGGTCGAGACCTACTGGCGAGAATTGGTTCTGGTATGATTGCGACCTTCCAAGCCGGCATATTGGCAACGTTCTTGAGCTTGGTGACGGGCATCATCATGGGTTTCAACACCCGCTTTAGCCAAGGCCTTATCGAGATCACTAAGGGTATCCCATACATCATTGCAGGCTTGCTTGTTGCAGGCTTAACGGGGATGAATCCGAACAGCGCATTAATCGCGATTGTATTGGTGTCGTGGGCGCCGCTAGCTGCACACTGCTCAAGCTTGATCGTAGAAGCCAAGGCTCAACCTTATACACACCTCGCGCCACTATGGGGCACCAGTAAGCTTAGAATCTTCCGTTTCTACTTGCTTCCGTATGTGTTGCCACCGTTGTTAAGACACGCGATGTTGAGGCTACCGGTTATCACTCTAAGTCTGACCTCGCTGAGCTTCATCGGATTAGGGGCAAAGCCACCAACACCTGAATGGGGTTTGATGATCGCAGAGAACCTTCCATACATTGAGCGCGCGCCATTAGCAGTCATGGGGCCAATTGTTGGGCTGATCTTGTTGGGTGCAGCCATTAACTTGATGTTTGATGACTAACGTAAAGATCCGGTCGCTGAGGTTTCTAAATTGACGATCCGATTGGGTATTCGATTTAGCATTTATGTTGTAACCTTAGCCCTGCTTTTTAGAGACGCTTTTTGATCGGCTCGAAAGTTAAACAGGCCCTAGTTAAGTGTAAAGGATTCAACATGTATCTCGTTTTGTATTGCCACAATATTGGTATGACTGACTTTTCATTCTTTGAAACGGAAGATTTTGACAAAGAAGAGGGCTATATCGTGCGAGGCAAATGGCCGAATGAGAAAGCGTTTCGTGATTACTTGACCAAAGAGTTTGGGGATATGAGCGAGTTCCAAGTGATTGACCTAATCGCCAAAGGTGCAGAGGCAGAACACTACTCGCCAGAAGAGTTGATGCGCTTAGCTCAATAACATAAGGCTCTGTAGCTCTCGCTTAATAGCATTTATTTCAATAATATATTTCAGCCGAATAAAGAAATGGCAGCCTGATTGGGCTGCCATTTTTCGTTTTAAACTAGAGCACATTGCTCGCAGTATGAGTGAAGCTACTGCGCCACTTCGTCCACCAAGTACAAGATTGATTGATACGGAATGCCACTGTGGTGCGACAAACCGATCTCACAGGTTCGGCTGTTACTGAAACCACGAGTACAGTTGCTCGGTACTTGTTCTTTAAGTGGGTGGACTGCCGCTTCATTTAGTTCTGGCGTAGTGAAGCCTTTGTCACCCGCCCAGCCACAACATTGAATATGCTCTGGAACAATCACTTCTTCGGTACAGGCTTTAGCGAGGTTTAGCATCGCACTTTCTAAGCCCATTCGGCGAGAGCTACAAGTGACATGCAGCATTACGGTTTCTTTCAGTGGCTCAAGCGTCAGGTGCTCTAGCAAGTATTGATTCACAAACCCTGTCGGCTCTAGCACCTCTAATGGCTTGGTGAACTGCTCAATACTGCGTTTGGCGCACGGACTGGTGTCCATCAGTACCGGGTATTCACCCTGACGACTGGCTTGCCATAACACTTCTTCGAGTTGTTGCGCTTTAGATTGGGCTAAATCGGTCATCCCTTTGCTGTCGTAAGGCATGCCACAACATTGGTCGTCTAGCTTCTTCGGAAGAATAACCTCAAATCCGGCTTTGTTAAGCAAAGACATGGTCACTTCAGTTAGAGGACGTTGATCGCCCGCATCACTTTGCTGTCCCATGGTTCGACTGGCACACGAAGGCAGGTAAACCACCTTTTTATGATTGCTTGAGTTTTCTGCGGTCATTGGGGAGGAGGTCAGTGTATGACTGTTGGATTGCGGCATCTCTGGCATCCAAACGGGTGTCGCGCCTTTGGTCATCGAGCGCAAGCCATTGGTTAGCTTGCCGACTGTGTTTACGCCTAATACTTTGCTCGCCACTTGGTTGGTTTTGAGGCCAGCCTTGGTGAGTTTTGTGGTGGTCGAGAAATGATCTGCTGTCCACTTGGCGATTGGCGTGAATTTCTGATACTTGGCGATACGAAGCTTCTTCACCAAGTCGCCAGTATTAATGCCAACCGGGCAACGCTCGGCACACAAGCCAGTTGCGGCGCAGGTATCAATGCCTTGGTATTCGAAGGTTTTCTCTAGTTCGCTTGCTTCTATTTCCTCACCTGCAGCACGGCGGCGTTGTAACTCACGGTACAGCACGATACGTTGGCGAGGTGACAAGGTCAGTGTGCGAGACGGACAAACTGGTTCACAGAAGCCACATTCGATACAGCGGTCGACAAGGTCATCAGCAGCAGGCATTGGCTTCAAATTTGTGATGTGTGAATTTGGATTGTCGTTAATAATAACGCCAGGGTTGAGCAGTCTTTCTGGGTCAAACAGTGCTTTGATCTGTTGCATTAAGGCGTAGCCATCTTTGCCCCATTCCAATTCCACATAAGGCGCCATGTTGCGGCCAGTACCATGCTCTGCTTTCAGAGAACCTTGGTATTTCACTGCAACCAGTTCGGCAACGTCATCCATGAAACCGCCGTAGCGATCGATTTCTGTTTGGCTGTCGAAGCCTTGAGTAAATACAAAGTGCAGGTTGCCTTCGAGGGCGTGACCAAAAATGATCGCTTCGCTGTAGTCGTATTTGTCGAACAGTTCTTGCAGCTCTCTAATGCCGTTAGCGAGGTTTTCGACAGGGAAAGCCACGTCTTCGATGATAACGGTTGTGCCGACTTCACGAACCGCACCAACGGCAGGGAACATGCCTTTTCGAATGCCCCACAGGGTTGCGACTGTCTTTGGATCAGAAGTGAAAGGAACCGATTCTACAATCGTGTATTCAGTCAATGCGCCCAAAATTGATTTACATTGTAAATCTAAGTCCTGCTGGGAGCTGGCGTGTGATTCAACCAAAATTGCCGCGGCTTCTAAATCTAAGCTCGGCATAAACGCAGGCATGCCCGGTTTGTCAGCTACTGAACGAAGTGCTCTGCCATCCATCAATTCAACCGCAGCAACCGGTGTTTTTGATAGCGTAGTCACGGCTTTACTGGCTTGCTCGATGTCGGAAAACACCAGCAGAGCAGAAGCTTTATTCGGGTGTTCAACCACCGTGTTGTAAGTGATCTCGGCGATGAAGCCTAGTGTGCCTTCTGAGCCAATCATCAGGTGTTTAATGATTTCGATTGGCTCTTGATAATCGACCAAGGCATTCAGAGCGTAGCCAGTGGTGTTTTTGAGGCGGTACTTGTGGCGAATTCTGTCTGCGAGTTCTTGGTTTGACGCTGTCTGTTGATGTAATTCAACAATGCCTTCAAACAGTTCTTTGTGCGATTGCTTGAATGCCTCAACACTTGTGTTATCAGCCGTATCAAGCAGGGAGCCATCACTCAATACGATTTTCATGCTCTCGACGGTGCGATAGGAGTTTTGCGCAGTACCACAACACATACCGCTGGCGTTGTTCGCGGCAATACCGCCAATTTTACAAGTGTTGATAGAGGCTGGGTCTGGGCCGATTTTACGTTGGAAAGGGGCGAGGTATTTGTTGGCATCTGCGCCAATTACACCGGGCTGAAGAATGATTTGATTGCCGTTGTCGACAATTTCATGGCCACGCCAGTCGTCGGTCAGTGTGATGAGTACCGAGTCTGAAACCGCTTGTCCTGACAGGCTGGTGCCTGCGGCGCGGAAGGTAAAGTGAATGCCGAGTTCGCGACAGCTTTGAATGGTGAATATCACTTCGTCTAAGTTTTTAAGCCTTAGAACCATTTTCGGCACCAAGCGATAAAAACTCGCATCGGTGCCGTAGGCCAATCGCTTTGCCTCTTGCGTGACAATGCGTTCCGTTTCTATTTTTTGAGCCAGTATCGCTTCAAGCTGCTGATAAGCTTGTGCGTCTATTACTCGCTCATGGGATGTGTTTGTCTCCATCATTGCTTCCTTGTGCTTCTTATTTGGCACTGATTTGCTTTTTTGTTTTTTTATTTTATTTTCCAGTGCTTAAACGGTGTCACAACGGCAGTGGAATTGCTGTGACACCGATTGAACTTCAGCCTAAGTAGACCAAAGCATGAGTCTGAATCGTGGAGATTTAATCTAACCCCACCAAAGATTCACGAGTTAAGTCTTTGATTGTCCTCGCGCCTGTTAATGTCATCGCAACGCGCATCTCTTTGTCGTACAGGTCGAGTAGATTCTCAACGCCGGCTTGTCCTTGCGCTGCTAATGCGTAAACGAAAGAACGGCCAAGCAAGGTGCAGTCTGCGCCCAATGCCATCATTCGAACCACATCCAAGCCAGTACGAATGCCAGAGTCGACCAGAATTTTGGTGTCGCCTTTAACTGCATCAGCAATCGAAGGCAGCGCTTTGGCACTTGATAGAACGCCGTCAAGCTGGCGGCCGCCGTGGTTTGAAACCACAATGCCGTCTGCGCCAAATCTCACCGCATCCTTTGCATCTTCTTCATCAAGAATGCCCTTGATGACCATTGGACCGTCCCAGAAATCACGAATCCACTCTAGATCTTTCCATGAAATCGACGGGTCGAAGTTATCACCTAACCAACCGATGTAGTCTTCCAGCTTGGTAGGAGAACCACGATAAGTAGAGATGTTGCCTAGGTCGTGTGGTTTACCCAGTAAGCCGACATCAACTGCCCAGCTAGGATGACGCATAGATTGGAATACGCGGCGTACTGCTGCATTTGGACCACTCATTCCTGAGTGCATGTCACGGTAGCGAGCGCCGGGTACGGGCATATCCACGGTGAAGACCAGTGTTGTGACGCCAGCGGCTTTAGCGCGTTCAAGAACGTTCTTCATGAAGCCACGGTCTTTTAACACGTAAAGTTGGAACCACATTGGGCGTTCAATCTTAGGTGCAACTTCTTCAATCGGACATACCGACACGGTCGACATGGTAAAAGGGATGCCTTTGTTGTCGGCGGCTTTTGCTGCTTGTACTTCACCGCGTCTTGCGTACATACCCGTTAAACCAACAGGCGCCAGTGCGATTGGCATCGCTAGCTTCTCGCCAAATAGTTCGGTTTCCAAATTTAGGTCCGACATGTCGTTGAGTACGCGTTGTTTTAGCGCAATCTCAGCTAGGTCAGCCGTGTTGCGACGTAGGGTATGTTCTCCGTAAGAGCCACCATCAATGTAGTGGAAAAGAAACGGTGGTAATTTCGCTTTTGCTGCGGCGCGGTAATCAGTCGATGCGGATATGATCATAATTTCAGTCCTAAATTCTTGGGATGTTGCTCTTCTTTGAGAGCTTGGTTTGGGCTGCTTTAATTCGGGAAAATGGCGTTAATACCCATGGGTGTTGATGTGCTCTAGTATCCATCCCGGAACTCATCAACTGTCTTATTAGACGGTGTCGCTGTCGGGGAATTGAGTATTAACGCCAAGTGCTTTTGAACAACTTATGGTTTACATAAGTGCGTCGGTCATTTTGAATCCGTAGATAACCACTAGGCCGATGATGCCTGTCATCACCAAGTAGTAGAACGTTGGAATGATTGTCTTACGTAGGGTTGCACCTTCGCGTCCTAGCAAGCCAACAGTTGCTGATGCCGCTACCACGTTGTGAATCGCAATCATGTTACCTGCTGCTGCACCAACGGCTTGTAGAGCAACAACCACCGCACTAGAGATAGTCAGAGTCTGCGCTACTTCGAATTGGAACTGGCTGAACATCATGTTTGAAACTGTGTTCGAACCTGCAATGAAGGCACCTAACGCACCAACCGTTGCACTCAATGCTGGGAATGCGCTACCAACGAGGTCAGCTGCGAAGTTTGCCGTGGTTACGGGCATACTTGCTAAATCTGCGCCGTTCACACCAGAGTTAATGAAGATACGAACCATTGGGATGGTGAACACCAACACAAAGCCTGCGCCAATCAGAGTCTTGCTCGATTCACCGAAGGCTTTAGCCAGTGGCGTTGCGCTGCGAGATTGCATGAGAACAGCAACCAGCGCGACGAAGACCAAGATACCGCCCGGTAGATACAGAGGCTGAATCGCAGTGCTCACACCGGTTTCACCAAGGATGTTGCTGAACGATAGGCTAACGCTCTTCAGTAGGCCTTTGAATTCAGGGCTCACGCGGCTCGCAACCAAGGTCACCGCTAGCAGCACGTATGGTGCCCATGCCATCGCCATGCTCATCTTCTTATGGCCTTGATTGTTGTCGTCAAGGTCGATTTTCAGAGAACCTAGCCATTCTGCAGGCCACTTGTCTTCGCTCTCAAAATCCCATTTTGATTTTGGTACGAGGAAGCCACGTTTTGCTGCAGTAACCACAATCGCAAGGCCAACCAAACCACCAATCAGTGATGGGAATTCAGCGCCTAGGAAAACACCTGTTAGTGCGTAAGGAATAGTGAAAGCAGCACCTGCGAACAGTGCGAACGGCAGGATATCTAAACCTTCAGTCCAGCTTTTGTTCTTACCGAAGAAGCGAGTCAGCATCATTGCCATCAATACAGGCATCATCACACCAACAGAAGCATGAATTAGCGCAACGCTTGACGTGATTTGTTGTAGATAAGCATCCCATGTTGAGCCATGAGCAATCAGGCTTTCACCGATGTTGTGCGTGTCCAATCCTTTGTTCACACCAACGATGATAGGTGTACCAACCGCGCCGAATGATACTGGCGTAGATTGGATCATCATGCCCATCAGTACCGCAGCCAGCGCAGGGAAGCCGATAGCAACCAGCAGTGGTGCAGCGATGGCAGCTGGTGTGCCGAAGCCAGATGCGCCCTCAATGAATGAACCGAAACACCAAGCAATGATGATTGCTTGAACACGACGGTCAGCGGATATATCAGTGAATCCGTTGCGGATGGTGGTGATAGCTCCGGTGTGTTTCAAAGTGTTTAATAAGAAGATGGCGCCGAACACAATCCAGAGAACCGACACTGTAATGCCGAAGCCTTGGAATACAGAAGCCAGCACGCGAGTGCCAGACATGTCCCAAGCAAGTAGGGCGATAGCAACGGTTAAGGCAAATGCCACAGGCATCGCTTTTTTTGCAGGCCAGTTAAGGCCAACCAGCAGAATCGCTGCAACAACTATTGGTGAAAATGCCAATAGGGCTAGTAGAGTTTCACTCATGGGTACTTCCTCGTACTGTTTTCAAACGTTCATGTTTGAAGTAAAGATCACGTTATGGTTTGTCATTATTTGAATCGCTTTGGCCTCTAAACGGGAACCTTCTTTAGGCGAATCTTGTAATTGGAATGACTGTTTTTGTAATTGTTTTGTTAATTTGGCGTGAATTTACCCCTTTATTTTTTATTGATATAGGGAAATAATGAAAATAATTAATTCCAAAATTGGCATAATCAGATGCGAGCAGACGATTTGATCCTGTTTTCACAGGTGGTAGAACTAGGCAGCTTCAGTAAGGTGGCAGAGCAAAATAACCTTACAAATTCGGTAGTTAGTAAAAGAATTGCGCGTTTAGAGGAAGAGATTGGCGTGCAATTATTATATCGAACCACGCGTAAATTGACCTTGACTGAGGCGGGCAAGGCAATGTTACACGGGGCCAAAAATGTGAAGCAGGCGGCTCAAGAGGCTATGGACGCAGTTTCAGGCTTTGGTGAAAATGTTAGTGGTCATATCAAAATGTCAGTACCTACTATCTCCGGAGATTTGATTCTCGCAGACGCTGTTGCCGAGTTTTGTAATATGCACCCAGGTTTAACGGTCGATATGTCTCTTAACAATCGATTTGTTGATTTGGTTGAGGATGGTCTCGACTTGGTCATTCGAACCGGTTACTTGGAAGATTCCAGCTTAATTGCCCGTCATATATTGGATTCACAATGGGTGGTGTGTGCCTCGCCATCTTATATCGCTAAGAACGGTAAGCCGATGCAGCCCAAGGATTTGGTCGATCACAATTGCTTGCAATACGCTTATCAAACGACAGGTGCCAGTGAATGGCAGTTTTTACACAGTAAGGATGGCTGTACCGACAACGACAAATACATCGTGCGCGTCTCTGGCTCTTTTTCGACTGACAATGCGACCGCGTTAAGAAAAGCGGCGCTGGGTGGGCATGGTGTGGCGTACGTACCACGTTGTCTGGTTTATCACGACATTCGCAATGGTCAGCTGGTGGATATCTTCCCTGATTTGGTAGGCAAAAAGTTGGGAATTTATGCGGTGTACCCTTTTACTCGCCAGCCACCAAACAAGATTAAGTTATTGATTGAACATATCAGAACGCGCTACTTGACGATTTCTCACTATTTTTAATAAGGATCACGATGAGCTATTTAAAAGAGTATCCATATCCAATCACCAATAAACAGATCGTCAGCGATGACTACTTTGGTCAGATAATCGAAGACCCATATCGTTGGCTAGAAGACGACAGAAGTGACGAGACCGCGCAGTGGGTGGCAAGTCAAAATGAAGTCACGTTTGATTACCTTGCTCAAATCCCGTATCGCGCAGAACTGCGAGATCGATTGGCGAAAGCGCAAGACTACAAAAAGAGCTCACAGCCATTTGTGCGAGGGGATTACACCTATTTCTATAAGAATGATGGCCTGCAAAATCACAGCATTCTCTATCGTGAGAAAGAAGGCTCGCAGGTTGAAGTATTCCTAGATCCGAATACTTTCTCGGAAGATGGCACGACATCACTGGGTTCGGTGTCGTTTTCTAAAGATTACAGCTTGGTGGCGTACAGCATTTCAGAGGGCGGAAGCGACTGGCGTAAGATCTTTGTTATCGATACCGAGACTAAGCAGCAGCTCGAAGCCGAAATCACTGACGCCAAATTTACCGGCATCTCTTGGTTAGGCAATCGCGGTTTCTATTATTCTAGCTACGACAAGCCTGACGGCAGCCAGCTTTCTGCACGTACCGAACAGCACAAACTTTACTTCCATGAATTGGGTACAGAGCAAGCTAGCGACAAGGTAATTTTTGGTGAGAGCAACGCTGAACAACACCGTTATGTGTCGGGCTACACCACTGAAGACGACCGTTACTTGATCATTCTAGGGCGAGAGTCGACATCGGGTAATAGATTGTTCTATATCGATTTAAATTCACCAGAACAAAAGCTGAATACGTTGATTGATCATGTGGATAGCGACACTTATCTCATTGATAACCAAGATGAGACCTTCATTCTATACACAAATCTTGATGCGCCTAATGGCAAGGTGGTGAGCTTTGATACTCACGATGGGAAATGGCTCGAAATCATCCCTGAAAAGCCACAGCCATTGGATATCAGCACGGGTGGTGGCTACTTGTTTGCTCACTACATGGTGGATGTGGTGTCTAAGGTTGAGCAGTTGGATTACCAAGGTAACCTAGTTCGTGACATTCATTTGCCTGGGCTGGGAACGGCCAGTGGCTTAGGTGGAAAAAACGAGCAAACTCAGCTTTATTACACCTTTACCAACTATGTAACGCCGCCAACGATTTTCTCTTTCGATGTCGAATCAGGCAATTCTGAAATCTATCAGCGCTCTGAGTCTCCGTTTGAATCGGATAAATTTGAGTCTAAACAGGTCTTCTATACC
Organism: Vibrio sp. 10N.261.51.A4; assembly: GCF_041471945.1. Classification (NCBI taxonomy): domain Bacteria; kingdom Pseudomonadati; phylum Pseudomonadota; class Gammaproteobacteria; order Vibrionales; family Vibrionaceae; genus Vibrio; species Vibrio sp. 10N.261.51.A4. Next base: position 29,160 of record NZ_JBFRPJ010000074.1, on the reverse strand, counting down.
TCAAAAGATGGTACACAGGTTCCGATGCTTATCTCTTACAAAAAGGGATTAAAACTAGACGGTAGTAACCCAACCATGTTGTACGCTTATGGCGGCTTTAACGTTAGCCTAACGCCTTCTTTCTCGGGCACGGTTGGCAGTTGGCTAGAACTGGGTGGCGTATATGCGGTGCCGAACCTGCGTGGCGGTGGTGAGTATGGTAAGGCGTGGCACAAAGCGGGAACTCAGCAGAAAAAGCAGAATGTCTTTGACGACTTCATTGCTGCTGCCGAGTTCTTAATTGAAGAAAACTACACCAGTAGCGATAAGTTGGCGATTCGCGGCGGTTCTAACGGAGGCTTGCTGGTAGGCGCTTGTATGACTCAAAGGCCAGAGCTTTTCCAAGTGGCTTTACCTGCGGTTGGTGTGTTGGACATGTTGCGTTACCACACATTCACGTCTGGCGAAGGCTGGGCGTACGACTACGGTACATCAGCGCAGAACAGAGAGATGTTCGAATATCTGCTTGGCTATTCTCCGGTTCATAATGTGGTGCGTGGCACGGATTACCCTGCGACATTGGTTACTACAGCTGATCACGATGATCGCGTGGTACCTGCTCACTCTTATAAATTCATTGCAGAGCTGCAAGATAAGCATGAAGGCGGAGCGCCCGTGATGATTCGTATCGATGTTAATGCGGGCCATGGTGCTGGAATGCCGCTGAGTAAAGCGATCGATCTCACTGCTGATATCTACGCATTTACCCTGTTCAATATGGGAATTGAGTCCCTAGATTCATTTTAGCGAATACTTGATTTTAGATAACTGGGTATTTTACTCAGACCAAAAAGCCTCAAAATCCGCCTTAGATTTTGAGGCTTTTCATATATATGAAAACCAATCAAAGCTGCATCGTATTTCCTTCACTTTCACACTCTGTTTTCCGTGATAGCCGCCACCATTACTGATGAAATGAAAGCGATTTCAAGCTGATATTTCACGCATTTTTGTTCATAAATTATTGATCTCAATGCAGTAGTTTTCTCCGTGAATTTTCTAAAAGTTTCATGGCATTTAAGCTGATTTATCAGTGTGAACAGCGACCAACTTTTCAACTCTTTCATTGCTTAATATTTCCCTGTTCGATGAAAACTCAAAAAAATAATAGGGAATTACAATGCAAAAATTTAAGCTTTTGCCAATAACAGTCGCAGTGGCGGCGTCGCTTGCTTCACTCTCTTCTTTTGCTGCTGATACTGATATCGAAGCATTAGAAAAACGAATTCAAGAGTTAGAATCTAAAGTTGTGGATATTGATTATGTTAACGATCAACAGCCCGCTGTCCTAACTGCAGAAACTAAGGTGCCAGAAGGCATCGTCTTCTCTGGTTATGCTCGTTACGGCGCTCACTACAAGAGCGGTGATGAGCGTTACGTAGACATCGGTTCAACTGGTCGCTCTGTTGGTCGCTTGGGTAACGAAGCCAACGGTGGTGAGGTTCAGTTAGCTAAGCTTTTCCAAGCTGACAACGGCGCTATCTGGGACATCGTATTCATGGCTGACCACTGGGAAGCAGACGCTTGGGCTGATGACGGCGGCCTGAGCATGAAAAAAATGTACGCAGGTGTAACCAATGTATTTGAAAGCCAGCCTGAGCTGTACATGTGGGCTGGTCGTGACTTCCATCAACGTCCGCAACAAGGTTTGAACGATTACTTCTGGATGACACATGATGGTCAAGGCGCTGGTTTTAACAACCTAGATTTCGGCGGTGCCAAGCTAGACATGGGCTTTGTTGGCCAAGTGAAAGGCGGCCTCGTCAATGATAATGGTCGATACGCTGTAACCGCGAAGCTACACAGTATTGACGCAGGTATTGGTAATCTGGATTTTTACGCGAACTACGGTTTTGCATCGAGCGAAGCGGATACGTCTACGACGACTGAGTACGTATACGATCCTGTGACAGATTCAATGCAGCCTGTCGTGACTCAAGGACAAAAAGTCAGTGATGAAACGGCATATCTAGTAGGTGCAACATTAGGCTTGGGTGCGTCTAACAAGTTAGTTGTTAAGTACGGTGACGGTGCAGATTCATCGGTATATGACCTTAAAGGTGATTACCAGACTTTGTATGCAAGTGTTGAGGGTAGCTACGCGGCATCTGAACAGTTCATCATCGATTACTTAGTGTCTTACAAAGACAATTCTGGCTCAGACTTAGATCGTGAGAATACGGAATACGCGGGTATCGTTCGTCCACAATACCAATGGGATGATGTTCACTCTACATGGTTAGAAGCTGGCTACGGTATGGTTGATTACGATGACGGCGGTGAAGAGAACGCGTGGAAAGTCACTCTGTCTCAGAACGTTTCTCTAGGTGGCTTACCTTGGAGTCGTCCAATGCTTCGCTTCTACACAACTGTGGGTGATGTAGAGACAAAAGGCGCTCCAAAAGACAATGGTAATGTAGATACATTGTCATTCGGTGCGATGTTTGAAGCTTGGTGGTAATCACAAGCTAGAAACAGCAGCTCTTTGAATTAGGCATATTTTCAAAGCGTTCATGTTGAAATAGCCATACATTACAAATAGTAAGTACATACTGTCCATTTTAGCCCTAAAGGCAGATTGATTAGGGCACGTTAAATAACTCCATTCTTGGGCACATTTTATGTGCCCTTTTTTTCGCCACTAGATCAAGGAATAACGATGAGACTTTCTTCCATTGTGTCTCGAGTTTATTTAGGTTTCTTCACGCTGATCGTGATCATGCTGGGTAGCGCATGGTTGAGTATTAGCAGCAATAAGAACATAACCTCACACATCGAAACCATCACTCAACAAGCCACCCCTTTAATGCTCCAATCTTCCACGCTTACTATTCGTTTTTTGGATATTAATCGAAGCTCCATTCCTTATTTATCCGCGGATTATGTTGATGAGTTAGAGCCACTCAAACAAGTCGTTGTAAACAACATCGAGCAATATCAGCAGCAATTGAATTGGTTTGAAGGCAAGAGCACAACAGGGTCGTCTCTTGAATCTATACTCCAGAATATCGATGAAACGGGCGTTGCCACCATCGATAAGATAGACCAGACCTTAAACTTATACGTTTCTTATTTGGATACTAAAGACCTAGGTTCGATGGAGCAGGCACAATTTCAATCGGTAGTGGGTCAACTCAACAATACCTTGGTGAATCAACTGGCGAGCGCGAGCTCAGATGGAACGCAAAAAGCAGTAGAAGCATTACTGGTTCAATTGAGTTTGATTGCGGCAGAAGCCAATGAGGCGTTTTCACTGCAAACGTCATCGGAAGTTCGTGGAGTAGAGCGTCGCCTACAAAGTCGTCACGAGCGATTTAAAGAGGCTGTTGCCAATTTGGAGGCGCAGGATCCGGCTTTAGTGCGGCGGAGCAAGCAGTCTTTGTCACTGCTCGCTTCCCATGCCTTTTCAGCGCAAGGCTCAGTGTCGACGCACATGGAAACCGTTAAGTTGCATGAGTCGATAACCGAACAGAGAGTTGAGGTTGAACAGGCGATTGATGTGCAGCTAGGGTACTTCGACGAACTTTCTACGTACGCCGAACACACCGCAACAAACCTGTATCAAGAGTCGATGGAATCATCCAATCAAGCGCTTTTGATGCAGGTAATTATTTCGACTGCATCGGTTCTGATTGCGCTTTTGATAGGCGTTAACATCGCAAAAGGCATCCGTAAGCCAAGTAAATTGGTACAAGGTGCGTTAGACCAAGTCGCCAACAAAGACCTAAGTTCTCAGGTTCAATATCAAGCCAATAATGAATTTGGTTTAGTGAGTGACAAGGTCAATTTGGTGATCAGCCACTTAACACACGTGATTGAAAACATGCGCCAATCATCGCTGCATTTAAAAGAAGCGTCTCTAGAGAATCAAAGTACCAGTGGTTCATTGCGTGAGGCGATGTTAGACCAAACCAATCAAACCGTAATGGTGGCTACGGCTATGGAACAGATCGAATGTTCCGTGACTGAAATAACTCAAGCGGCCAACCAAACCCTGACACTGGTGACATCGGCTGTCACCAGTTCAAGCGCAGGGCAACAAACCATGGGCAAGAATGTTGACCTAATGGGCGTTTTGGAAAGTAAGTTGGCAGAATCAACAAGCACAATCGACAAACTTGAGAAAGAGAGTGCCAGCATTGGTTCTATTCTTGATGTGATCTCCGGTATTTCAGAACAAACTAACTTGTTGGCATTGAACGCAGCCATTGAAGCCGCTCGTGCTGGCGAGCAAGGTCGAGGGTTCTCTGTGGTCGCCGACGAAGTGAGAGTGTTAGCCGCAAAAACCAATGCATCAACGCAAGAGATTCACCATAAAATTGAACGGCTTCAAAACAGTTCTAAATTGGCTGTGGAACAAATCAATCAGTGCGTTGCAGATATGGCGCAATGTGTTGAGCAAACGGGTGAAGTGAATCAATCCATATCGACCGTGTATGGCTTGCTCAATGAAGTCGAACAAAGAAGCCATCAGATCGCAACGGCGACCACAGAGCATCAAGTTGTCGCGTCCCAAGTGACGCAAAGTATCAGCCAGATACATGAATTGGCAGAAGAAAACTCCCAGCGTTCACAGGTACTCTTTTCCCACGGTCAGCAATTAGAAATCATGTCGCAACAGCAATTCTCACTAACTCAAGAGTTTAAGCTCGCCGATCAATCAGAAAATACGGTTTAGAGGAGACTCTACGCTCTTCCATGCCCAGCTTTTGCTGGGCATTTTTGTGTCGGGTCAACGGAGCATTAATGTGAGTGCTCATGAGATGAAATGTTCTCATACAATTTCGAAAGGCCATTGAAATAACAAGGTCACTTTCCCCGTGTATATTGCCGTCAGTTGCGGATTCATCATCAAATGACGTTTTCAAAAAATGGATTTAGGCGGACTTGTTTGATCTGACGAACAAGTAACCGAGCGCCATCTTGATAATATGAACAATAATCCCATGAAACAGTTTCATGGCGTGAAGTTAATCTGTAAGCGCTTTCATGATTTCCACAACTGGCCTTTTTACCTCCAACTTTAGTGTGATGACACTCACTTCAACTAAAACGTAATTTCTTAATAATCGTTTTGTAAGCGGTTACAAGCTAATGAAGTATCGAGGTTCGAGTGGCAACAATTAAACACGTATCAGAACATGCAGGTGTGTCTCAGGCGACAGTGTCTAGAGTTATTAATGGCACTAGCAGAGTCAGTCATGACAAGAAGTTAAAGGTTGAAAAAGCGATCAAAGAATTGGGTTATCGCCCGAACTCTATCGCTCAAGCTTTGGCGTCAAGTCGTACCGGTAGTGTTGGCGTTGTTGTTCCAGAACTTGGCGGATCTTTCTATTCAGGCATCTTGCATTGCATAGAGGAAAACCTACGCCGCTTCGGTTACCACGCAGTGGTTACAGCGGGTTCGAACACCGAACAAGGGCAGCGCGAGTCGGTGGAGTTTCTGTTGGGGCGTCGTGTCGATGCTTTGATTCTTCATACTCAACTGCTCAGTGATGACTATTTAATTGAATTGGAAGAACAGGGGACCCCTGTGGTTTTAATTAACCGCTTCATCCCAGAAATGGCGATGAGTTGCATTGATATTGATAACGAAGTCGGGGGGCTACTCGCTACTCAATATCTTTTGCAAAAGGGACATACAGATATCGCGTGTATTACCGGGCCTTTAGATAAAGCAGACGCTAGGGGGCGTTTGCAGGGGTATCGAAAGGCCTTGGAAGAAGCGGGTGTGCCATACGATGAAGCCTTAGTCTCGGAAGCGGGCTTTACTGAAGAGACGGGCATCAGTGCTATGAAGAAGCTGATGAATCGTAAGTGTCATTTCACCGCAGTATTTGCTTCGAATGATCACATGGCATTTGGCGCCTTTGAGGTGCTGCATCAAGAGGGGCTGTCAGTTCCGAAAGATGTATCACTGGTGGGCTTCGATAACACCATCTTCGCGCGCTATCTGACCCCTAGTTTGACCACCATTAATTTCCCCATTGAAGAGATGAGCATTGAAGCTGTGCAGCTCACTCTGCAAAAGCTAAAGAAAATAAAACATGACGTGAACTTTAAATTGCTGCCGACGTTGGTCACTAGAAACTCGGTATCGGATTTACCAGTTACCCTATAAAAATATTAAGGATAGAACATGAAATTTAAGACCTTAGCGCTTTCATGCGCGGTTGCTTTAGGATTAGGTACAACAGCTGCAAATGCAGCAGACAAAGAAATTCGTTTCGACGGTTTCCCTGATTTCGATAGCAGCCTGAAGGTATTACTGCCTGATTTCGAAAAGGAAACGGGTATCAAAGTTGATTACCTTATGAACAACCACGGTGACCACCACACGAAACTGACAACGAACCTTGCAACGGGTTCTGGTGCGGGTGATGTGATTGTTGTGGACGTTGAGAAAATTGGTCCATTCGTGGGTTCTGGCGGCCTAGTTAACTTGTCTGAAAACTACGGTGCAGATAAGTACGAAGAACGATTCGCACCTTACGCATGGGCACAGGGCAAAGGCGCTGATGGCGATATGTACGGAATCCCTGTCGACCTTGGTCCTGGCGTTATGTACTACCGCACTGACGTATTCGAAAAAGCAGGCATTAATGTAGAAGACGCAATCAAAGATTGGGACTCATACATCGCTGCTGGTGAAAAACTGAAAGAGCAAAACGTACAACTTATCGCTTCGGCAGCCGACGTGGCACAAGCGATTATCTTTACGACGGTTCCTGAAGGTGAAGGTCTGTACTTCGATAAAGATGGCAACCCAGTCGTGACATCAGAGCGTTTTGTTCACGCTTTTGAAGTAGCAAAAGAGATTCGCGACAAAGGCTTAGACGGTCGCATTCTGGCTTGGTCTAACGAATGGTACGAAGGCTTCCGCAACGGCACATTTGCAACTCAACTTTCTGGCGCTTGGCTTCTTGGTCACCTAAACAACTGGATTGCTCCTGAAACTAAAGGTAAGTGGGCAGTAGAAAACCTACCTGATGGTATCTACGGCAGCTGGGGCGGTTCATTCCTATCTATCCCAACTCAATCAGAAAACCCAGATGAAGCTTGGGCGCTTATTGAATACATGACGACGGATCGTGAAGTACAGCTTAAACACTTCGAAACGATTGCTGCTTTCCCAGCGAACATCACCACGTATGACGATGAGCTTTTCCAAGAAGAGATGGAATTCCTAGGCGGACAAAAAGCCCGTCTACTGTTTGCTGAAGTGGCACAGAACATCAAACCAGTATCTCCAGCACAAGGCGACCACGTTGCACGTTCTATTATCTTAGAGAACGCTTTGATGGAAGTACTTGATGAAGGCAAAGACATCAAGACAGCGCTTAAAGAGGCTGAGCGTCTAATCAAGCGTCGCACGCGTAATCTTTAATTTGTTTTTACTTTAAGTAAGTGAGGAAGCGTGGATAACGCGCTTCCTTTTTAAGAGGTCGTTACTATGAATCATACAGCGAGCACAACGATAGAACCTGCGGACAAAAGCCTTTTTTCTCGTCTAAATTTGAAAGCGCTTACACCGTATGGATTTCTTCTGCCGTTTCTGATCATTTTTTCTGTATTTGGGATCTTCCCGCTGTTGTTCTCTGTTTACCTGTCGTTCCACGAGTGGAACCCAGTAAGAGGCATGGATGCGATGGAGTTCGTTGGTTTTGAGAACTATCACATTGCTTTAACGGACCCATGGCTATGGCGTTCATTGAAGAACACGCTTTGGCTAGCAATCACTTCAGGCGTGGCTCAGCACTTAGTCGCTATTCCAGTGGCTTACATGTTGGTTTCAATGGGTGACCGTATGCGTCACTGGCTAACATCGGCGTACTTTCTACCGTTCATTACATCAACGGTCGCAGCGTCACTGATTTTCTTCAATATGTACTCTCCTAACTCAGGAATTATTAACCAAACGCTGATGGCTCTGGCCGATAGCACGCTGTTTGGTTGGGCATTCGCTTGGGTTAACGATTTCCAACCCATCCGTTGGTTAGACGATGCCACTATGGTGAAGCCGTCTATCGCGATCATGGTTTTCTGGAAATACACCGGTTTTAACATCGTCCTTTACACCACAGGTTTAATGACGATTCCTAAAGACATTTTAGAAGCTGCACGTATGGATGGTGCGAATGCCTTCCGCCGCTTCTGGAACATCTCACTACCAATGATTCGTCCATTCATCTTCTTTGCAATCACCATGACCATCATCGGTAACCTGCAAATGTTTGAAGAACCGTTCGTTCTAACGCGTGGTACAGGTGGTACGGGTCAATCTGGTTTAACTATCTCTATGTACCTCTACAAAGTGGGTTGGGAATGGTTAGAAATGGGCACAGCGTCAGCAATTTCATGGCTTCTGTTTGCACTGATCGCGTCTTGTACTTTGGTTCAATTTTTATTCTTCGGTAAGAAAGGCTTAGGGGAACATTAAGATGTCGACATCAATTAAGACAAATACCTCACCATTAAGTGGCCTAATGCCAAGCGAACGCACCATGTACATCATGACTAAGATCTTGATGGTCATGCTCGGCATATTACTGATTGTTTCCGCAATCATTACGGTGTTCCCATTTGTGTGGTCAGCACTGCTTTCAACACGTGACCGTTCGGAGATCTTCGGCTCGGGCATCAGCTTTGCGATTGGCGACAGCCTGATGGTGAACTACGCAAAACTGCTGGAAATCATGCCGTTTTGGAAAGCGATGTTTAACTCGATTTACGTGGCTTTCTTAGGCACCACAATCTCGCTGCTGTTTTGTAGCATGGGTGGCTACGCATTTGCTGTGTTTAAGTTCCGCGGAAAGAACGTGTTGTTCGGCATGCTGGTTGGCTCAATGGCGATTCCGCCTGTGCTTAGCCTGATCCCTTACTTCATGATCGTGAAATTTTTAGGCTTGCTGGATAACCACATGGCGGTATGGCTACCGTTCACAACCACGCCATTTGGCATCTTCTTGATGCGTCAGCACGTGATTGCATCGATTCCTAAAGAGCTATTAGAAGCAGCGAAATTGGATGGCGCAGGTGAGTTCAGAACGTACTGGAGTGTGGTACTGCCACTGATGAAACCAGCACTAGCAACACTCGCTATCGTGCAGTTCGTCTTCTTCTGGAACATGTTTATGCAGCCTCTTGTGGTGCTGAACAACCCTGACAATTACGTCATCACACAAGCACTACGAAGTGTTCAAGGTATTCCGAATACGCCATGGGGCGCGGTAATGCTAGGTACCACAATTTCTATTTTACCACTTGTGATTACATACCTGTTCGCATCGAAACAGATGATCAGTGGTTTAACGTCCGGCGCAGTTAAAGGTTAGGTTTAAGGGTTATAACAATGAATAAATTTCAACTTCCAAGTGATTCAAAGTTACGCAGTAAGGAATTTGTATTCGGTGTCGCGACATCTTCATACCAAATTGAAGGCGGCGTTGAAGAGGGCGGTCGTACACCGTCTATCTGGGACACGTTTTGTAAGAAGCCGGGTAAGGTAGATAACGGCGACAATGGTGACGTGGCGTGTGATCACTACCATCTGTGGCAACAAGACATCGAGATGATTCAAGGCTTAGGCGTTGACGCTTACCGCCTATCAATTGCATGGCCACGTATCCTGCCGCAAGACGGTGTGGTGAATCAGCAAGGTTTAGAGTTTTATGAGCAGATCATCGATGAGTGTCATGCTCGTGGGATGAAGGTTTACGTAACGCTTTATCACTGGGATCTGCCGCAATACCTTGAAGACAAAGGTGGTTGGCTGAACCGTGAAACGTCTTACAAGTTTGCAGAATACGCAGAAGTGGTGAGTAACTACTTTGGTGACAAGATTGATGTTTACACAACATTGAACGAACCGTTTGTGTCTGCGTTCTTGGGCTACCGTTGGGGCGAGCATGCGCCAGGCATCAAGGGTGAGAAAGAGGGCTACCTAGCGTCTCACCACTTAATGCTGGCACACGGTTTGGCAATGCCGATTCTTCGTAAGAACGCGCCTCATGCTAAGCATGGTGTGGTATTTAACGCGACTCCGGCTTACCCACTGACACCGCAAGATCAAGGCGCTGCAGACTACTGTGAAGCAGAGAACTACCACTGGTTCATCGACCCTGTACTGAAAGGTGAATACCCACAGCTAGTTGTCGAGCGCCAAGCGATGAACATGCCGATGATTCTAGAAGGCGATCTAGACATCATCAGTGCACCAGTTGATTACATCGGTATCAATTACTACACACGCAATGTCGCTCGCTTCAACGAGAACGGCGACATTGAATCAGTAAAACAGACTGACGCTGAACACACTTACATCGGCTGGGAGATCAACCCACAAGGTTTAACCGACTTATTGGTAAGACTGGATGCTCGTTACGAAAATATGCCGCCTATCTACATTACAGAGAATGGTGCAGCAGGTAACGACGAGCGTGTTAACGGACAAGTGATGGATGACCAACGTGTTCGTTACTTCCAAGGCCACATCGAAGCGGTGCACAACGCAGTTGAAGCGGGTGTGAAAGTCGATGGCTACTTTGCGTGGAGTCTGATGGATAACTTTGAGTGGGCATTCGGCTACTGCCAACGCTTTGGCATCGTCCATGTTGATTACACCACCCAAGAAAGAACACTGAAACAGAGCGCGATTGCGTACCGAAACATGCTTCAAGAGCGCGCTGAGGAGAACAGATAATGGCTAAAGTAGAATTCAAAAACATCAAGAAATCATTCGGTGATGTTGAGGTTGTAAAAGAGTTTGATTTTACGGTTGAAGACGGTGAGTTCGTGGTTTTCCTTGGCCCATCTGGCTGTGGTAAATCGACCACACTTCGAATGCTTGCAGGCCTAGAGAGCATCAGCTCAGGCGACATCGTGGTTGGTGGCAAAGTGATGAACAAGGTCGATGCTAAAGATCGTGACTTGGCTATGGTATTCCAAAGCTATGCACTGTACCCACACATGACGGTCTACGAGAACATCGCCTTTGCATTAAAACTGAAGGGCATGCCGAAAGCGGAAATCGACGTAGAAGTTTTAAAAGCGGCGAAAATGCTAGAGCTTGATCCACTACTTAGTCGTAAGCCGAAAGAGCTTTCTGGTGGTCAGCGTCAGCGTGTAGCAATGGGCCGTGCGATGGTTCGTACACCAAAAGTGTTCTTGTTTGATGAGCCGCTATCTAACCTCGATGCCAAACTGCGTGGCGTGATGCGTGAAGAGATCAAACACTTACACCGCGAGCTTAAAACCACCACGATCTACGTGACCCACGATCAAATCGAAGCGATGACATTGGCGGATCGCATCGTGATCTTGAAAGATGGTTATGTTGCTCAAGTTGGTACGCCAACGGAAGTGTTCCAACGCCCGGCTAACAAGTTTGTCGCGCAATTCATTGGTAACCCATCAATGAACATGTTGGAAGCCAAACTGATTGAAAAAGAAGGCGAATACTTTGTTGAACTTGGCGATGTTCATATCCCACTGCCAGATCGCTTTAAGTCTCTGGCCTCTAAAAACTTAGCGCTTCACTTTGGTGTTCGTCCAACAGATATCCACCTTCGTGCTGAGCAAGTCGACCACGATCGCGTACTGCCATTCCCTGTGAAAATTAAAGACAAGGAACTACTTGGCGCGAGCATTCTTCTGAAAACAGAAATTGGTGGTCAACCGCTGATGGTTGAAACCCAAGCCGCTGAAGTGGATGTGAAAGAGTTGACACTTTACTTGGACTTGGATGCTTTCCACCTGTTTGACGCACTGAGTGAGAACTCGCTAGCGAGCTAGTCAATTACAAGCTAGCCAGTCAATTTAATTCAGCCATTGAGCTGACACCAACTAACTTACGACAAATTGTTTTGGCTCCTCCTGATTTGGGAGGGGCTAGGGATAGTGATGATGAAATTCGGATATTTTGACGATAAAAACAAAGAATACGTAGCAACCACACCGTGCACACCGATCAAATGGTGTAACTATGTCGGCACATTAGATTTCGGTGGCATTGTTGATAGCAACGGCGGTGTGCTGTTGTGTAAGGGCGATCCGGCACTCAACCGTATCACTAAGTACATTGCACAACTGCCAAACTCTGATTTTAAAGGCTCGACCCTTTACCTAAAAGTGCGTGATGAAGCGGGCAACGTAGAGGTGTTCTCACCTTTTTACACGCCGACTCTGAAGCCGCTTGATAAGTTTGAAAACCACACCGGTTTGTCTTACACCACTATCATTACAGAAGCCTTTGGTGTGCGTTGTGAAGCGACCTTCTTTGTACCAAAAGCTGACCAAGTGCTGCTACAAGACATCAAGGTCACCAACATTTCAGACAAAGCGCTGCATGTTGATGTGGTGCCTGTGTATGAATTCACGCACTTCGATGCACTTAAGCAGCTATTGAATGCGGATTGGGTTCCACAGACCATGACGCTTAAAGCGCACCAACAAGAATCGGGCCATACCGTGCTTGAGCAGTATGCTTTCATGAAGCGTGACTATGCAGTAAACCTGATGACAGCGGATCGCCCTGCGACGTCGTTTGATGGTGATCGCCAATCGTTCTTAGGCAATTTGGGTTACGGTACATGGGCAGCGCCAGAAGCACTAAACAATGATGAATTAGGCAACACCGAGTGTTTGCGTGGCGACAACATTGGTGCACTTAACCTTCGCCTTGGTTGGTTATCTCCGGAGCAGACAGAACGCACTGTTGTACAAATCGCACAAGAACAGAGTCTAGAAGTAGCATTGCCTCTATTAGCTAAATATCGCGACCACCAAGTGGTTGACTCGGCTTTCGCTGAACTGGCTGAACACTGGGATGGCTACCTACAAGCGGTTCAGGTTGAAACGCCAGATCCGGCAATGAACTCGATGCTTAACGTACATAACCCACGTCAATGCCACACAACCAAAAACTGGTCTCGTTACCTGTCTCTGTACCAGCTTGGCTATGGTGCTCGAGGTATCGGTTTCCGTGATTCTTCGCAAGATACTTTAGGCGTAATTACTCACATGCCGGAAGAGGCGCGTGAGTTTATCGAGCGTCTGTTGTCTGTGCAAAACACCAACGGTTCTGCGATGCACCAGTTCTTCCCATCAACCATGGAAGCGAACGCGGGTGACTCTCGTGAAGAAGAAGATCGCCCTGATTACTACGGTGATGATCACCTGTGGATCATCTACGCGGTGACTCAATATGTGAAAGAAACGGGCAATGCAGACTTCTTGAATAAAGAGATCCCGTTCTATCAAAAAGACAAAGCGGGTAACCCAGTTGAAACGGGAACGGTTTGGGATCACCTATGCCGCGCGATTGAATTTACGTACACCAACACCGGTGAGCATGGCCTACCGTTGCTAGGTTTTGCTGACTGGAACGACACGGTGAACCTACCAACGGGTGCTGAGTCGATGATGGTGGCGAACATGTACGGCAAAGCATTGCTCGACATGTTGGACTTGTGTGAGCTGCGTGGTGAAGCGCAACTGATGGCTAAGTTTAAAGATCAGTACCAACAGATGCAGAGCACGGTGAATGAGTGTGGCTGGGATGGCGAATGGTTTGTTCGTTATTTTGATGAGCAGGGCTTGCCGATTGGTTCTCATAAAAATGAGCAAGGGCAGATCTACACCAACGGTCAAAGCTGGCCTGTGATTTCTGGTTTCGCCACACAAGAGCGTGCAACGCAAGCGCTAGACTCGGTTTACAACAAACTAAACACCACCAATGGCATCAAGCTTTCAACACCGGGCTACAACGGTTTTGATCCACAGCTAGGTGGCGTATCAACGTATCCACCAGGCGCGAAAGAGAACGGCGGAATCTTCCTCCATTCAAACCCATGGGTGATGATTGCAGAAGCTAAAATGGGCAACGGTGAACGTGCTTACGAGTACTACCGTCAAATCAACCCAGCTTCGAAGAACGACGACATCGATACCTTTGAGTCTGAGCCATACTGCTACCCACAAAACATCTTGGGTGACGAGCATAAACAGTTCGGTTTAGGACGCAATGCGTGGCTTTCTGGTACTTCATCTTGGACATATGTAGCGGGTACGCAGTGGATTCTGGGTGTTCGACCTGAAGTGGATGGCTTGCTGGTGGACCCATGCATCCCGGCGGAGTGGCCTGAATTTAAAGTCCGTCGTCAGTTCCGTGGTGCGACTTATCATATTCATGTCACTAACCCGAATAACGTGTGTAAGGGTGTGGTTGAGATGAAGGTTAACGGTGACCTGATTTCAGGTAATAAAGCGCCAGTGTTTACCTCTGGTGAGCACATCATCGAAGTGGTTTTGGGTTAACAAAGAGAGGGGCGCTTTATGCGCCCTTTATTGCTCTTTCGTTTGGTTATTTTGGTTGATAGGTGGCTTGGCATTGCCAAATGAAGGTTTGAGATTGGTTCGGGGCAAGCGTCAGTAGGCCAATCTGGTTATTGAATGCATCAGCAGGGCAAGTCATTGGTTCTATTGCAATACTTTGCTCACTCGTGGGCGTGTATAGCTGAACGAATGGGTAGCTCGCATCTTGTTGATAGTGAATAGCGGCAGACAAATCTGAACGTGTAAACGTAAGTTGATTGGTTGTTTTGGAATCAAATTCGAAGCAGTGATTCAAGCTTTGATTGGTGAATGAATCACCCAAAGACAAACGGTCAAAAGCGCGCTTTTCCCCATTGGGTAGGTCGTTCACATGTATGACTTCGGAACACGGTGACATGGACAGTTCGCATTGTGCCAGTTCCGTACCGAGTGAAAAGTAAGGGTGCCAAGCATCACCGAATGGGAAGGCTGAATCACCAAGGTTAGACACGGTTGTTGAAGAGGTAAGCTTGCCCGTGACGTCGATCGTGAAGGTGACATCAAGGCTGAAAGCAAACGGGAAAGCAGGATGCAAAGACGACGTTTGATACTGAAACGTCACACTGGCTGACTCTTCATTGGCTACGCTGTTTGTGATTGAAAACGGTTGGTTGTAGAGCAGGCCATGTACGGCGTGATCAGACCAAGGAAAGTTAGCTGGGAGTTGATGGTTTTGGTCATCGAAACTGTAACGACCTAAGTTTAAACGGTTTGGAAAAGGGAATAATTTAGCACTGCGGGAAAAGAACGGGTGTTGGTTGATCAGTTCATCATAATTCTGATAACCACAAATAAAAGAGAATGGACTGTTGTTGACAATATATTTATTTATAACAGCGCCAAATCCATTGATTATTTGAAGTTCTATACCATGTTGGTGGTTTATTAATGTGACTGAGTCAATATTTCCAAATTTTTCATTTATAATTTTAAACATGTTGATGTCTCCATTTTAAAAAGATATTAACAAGAAGAAAAAAATATTCAATGGCGGTTTTAAAATGAATAATAAAATTCCATATACAAGCTATTCAGGAAATTCAGAACACCTTTGCAAAAAAGGTGATGCAGTTGAATTTATTCAACCTTGGTACACGCCAATTTCTACTACGCCAGAAAACACTGGCATGGCGGTAGGTGGAATTGGTAACACATTTACACTGACGCCAAATGGTAACACGCCGAACTTCAGTTTTATTCCAGGTATATTTGTTGATTGCTCAGAGCAAGTGGTTAATTTTAATGATTTTTATGCCTCGGTGATGAATGTGCCAACCATCGACACGCTACAAGTCATTGATGAGCAAGAGCTGAGTGTTCACCTAAACTTCTATCCTGCTTTGTTTGATGGTAAGAAGATTGAAAGCTCAGAAATGTCGAATGCGATTAACCACATTCGTGCGGCATTGAAAAATGGTCACTTCTACCAAGATAATAAATCTAACTTTACAAAGTGGAACGTTGAGTTTTCAAATAAGACTCAATTATTGATTGAAGAAGATTCATCGTCGATTATTTGTCAATTATATGTCGCCTTGGATTTCTTTAATGGTTTATTAATTAATGATACAACGAGATTATTATCACTTACTGCGGGTGAAAATAATGATACAGGTAGTGTTAATGGTAGAGATATAGAATATCAAGCTTTATATCCACGGGCTGAATATAAATACAGTAGCTTCGATGATATTAAAATAAAGCGTAAGGTAGTCTCTCCGATCGTTAAAGAGGACAAACGACTGTGTTCTTTGCCGATGCACTGGAATCACTTTGAATTAACCAATGATTCATCGCAAACACGTGTGATTACGCTTGCTCAGCCGCTACAAAACTTGATTGGCTCAACCTATCAAAAAGGTCGTGATGGCATTCAAGATTCGGCGTGTACCTTGTCTCAAAACCCAATTGCTCAGCAGCATCAAACGGTTAACTTAAAGGGTGAAAGTCGCAGCTTTACTGGCGTTCAACTGACCAGCCAATCGCCTTATCAAAGCGATATTGAAGGTGAAGTGGTGTTTGGTGTTCAAGCGGATAATCAACTGACAGAATCTGGCAAGGTTTCGATTTCTGTCAAGCCAACGCTTTACACCTCTAAGACAGCGGAACAAACAGAGTTCGCACTGAAAACAGGCCGTACCAACGCGGAATTTCAAACAGGAATTTACACAGGGCGTGAAGCGTTGAGCGCATTGGTTGTGGTTCAGGTTGAGTTAGAACCTGGAGAGTCTGTTGATCTGCGTTTTGCTCAGGTGATGGCTCACAGCAAAGTCATGCTTAATGGCTGGCATTCGGACAAGGCTTATACGCAATTCTACCCTCAAACGCAACCGGCTCTGCCTATGTTAGAAGACATGTTGCCTGAGCTAGAAGCGATTGAACAACAGATCGTCGCGCAACAAACTGCCTTCTTAGAGCAAGCTCAACGCAAAATATCACAGCCTGAATCGGCACTGCGCTATGCGACGATGGCGATGAATTCATTGTCCTTCCTAGCTGAATCAACGGTATGGGACAAAGAAGATAAGTTCTTGGTGAAAGAGTGTGTCGACTACCCGTTCTTTAACTCTCTGGATGTGTATTTCTACGGCTCATTCTCTCTGCTTTACTTGCTGCCAGAGCTTGATGGCTGTGTGATGAAAGAGTTCTCGAAAGCCATTTTGGCCGAAGACTTTACCGAGCGCCGATACTGGGAATACGAAGCGACGCCTAATGCAGAATTGATTGATGACAAGTACCAAGGCGTACGTGCCATTCGAGGCGCGGTAATCCACGACTTGGGCAGCCCATTCGACATCCAGCCTGATGCTTACAGCTGGCACAACGTGAAAGAGTGGAAGGACTTGGCGCCGAAATACATTTTGATGGTGTACCGCCACTATCAAAAGACACAAGATATTTCTGTGGTTGAAGAGTGCTGGCAGGCTGTCACTGAGAGCATCGATTTCTTATCGAACTTGATTGCTGAGGGTGACGATTTACCACTAACCCGTGGCACAGACGATACCTTTGATAACCTCGCGTCTCACGGCATCTCTATTTACTGTGCGAGCCTGTGGGTTGCTGGCCTACAAGCAGCAAGCGAGCTTGCACAATTGATGGGCGAAAGCGAACTAGCTAGCGGTTACTTAACGCGTTCGAAAAAGGCGTTAGCAACAGTTGAGCAAAGCTTGTGGGATGACAAAGAGGGTTACTACCACTTCTTCGTCACGCCCGTTCAAGCTAAGCATCTAACGGGCGAAGGCTATCAAGCTTTGGAAACTCTCGGGCTGACTTTAACGGGTGATGCGATTGTTGACAAGAATACGCTCAATGCTTATCTCAATGAGACCGATACCTCCATTAACATTAATAAGGTATCTCAAAGAGCCTCTAAGAAACGCTTATTGAGTGAGACAGCACCTCAAGCTTTCACGCAAGAATATCTAGAGTTGGTGTCTGATTCAGACAATAGCTTTGGTGATGCACTGCTTGCAGACAGCTATCTCAAACTGATTGGCCTAGAGGGTATTTTCCCGCAACAGCGCATTCAGCGTGCATTGGACTATGTTTATAAACATAACTTCGAGATTAACAGCCCTAAACTTGGGATAGCGAACATGACGCTCGCGGATGGTTCACCACATGAGGCTTTTCAGGCGCAAGACGTGTGGATTGGTGTGCAGTTTAGTGTCGCTACAGCGTTGAGCCTAGCGGGCAAGTCTCAGCAAGCGGAAACATTGATGGATACTGTGTACACCGCGCTGTATGACTATTCAAAGATTCCATTTGCAGCGCCAGAAGGGTTCAATTGCTCTGTGTCTGTCAATGAGAAATATCTTATAGAAGCCTTTAAATTGACGCAAAATGATGCGAAAAACTGGCTAAGTGTACTTAAATGTCAAAACTGTGTGCTGTCTGACGGTCGGATCAATCCAACATTGACGAAAGATACTGATAATTTTGTTAAAATGGTGAGCGGTGAAATTCCGTTAGAAAAGCTGGCAGGCTTACACAAATGGTTACTGAGTACTGGCTTGAAATATACGGCTGGTCGTTACTTTAGACCGGGGATGATCTTCGCCTACTTGTATTAACTTAATGACACGATTTTCAGCTAAAGCAGTGGTATGCAGGTTGAAACTGATGGGGAGCTTAAAGCTCCCCGAATGTCACTTGATTAGGGGTTCGAGATGCGCACTAAAACAAAAAAAACAACAGTATACGATGTAGCAAAACTGGCTGGTGTTTCTCCCAGCACAGTTTCTCGTTTTCTTAATCGAACCACTTATGTGTCGGATGATAAAAGCCAGAACATCGAGCAAGCGATTAAAGACACTGGCTACAAACCTAATTTTCAAATGCAAGAAAACACCAACCGACGTTCACTCACCATTGGTGTGTTGGTGCAACACCCTGACAGCCCTTATACCAGCCGTATTCTCAATGACATGGAGAAAACCCTGATAGCTCAAGGCTATTCGTTAGTGATAGCAACCGGGCATTGGCAAAAAAAGCTCGAGATACACGCCTTAGAGTATCTGGCTAAGAGCAATGTCGATGGAATGATCATCGTAACAGGCAGCATCACCAAAGAGGATATTGCCAAGTACGCGCAAGACATCCCGATTGTCGCGGTCGGTTATGATTTCGCTGAAGACAACGTTCGTTCAATCAATATCGATAATGTGCTAGGCGGTTACATGGCGACGCTTCACTTATTACAACAAGGGCATGTGAACATCGCCCATATCAAAGGGCTTTCGAGTCAACCAGATGCGGGTAATCGTTTTGAAGGCTATAAGAAAGCGCTGCAAGAGGCGGGCATTAAGGTGATGCCAAAGCTCGTCAAGCAAGGGGATTTCAGTAGTGAAACTGGCTATGAGAAAACCGTGGAATTAATTGAATCTAAGATTCACTTCTCAGCCCTGTTTGCTGCCAATGATCAAACGGCTTACGGCGCGATTAAGGCGCTCCATGATCACGGCTACAAAGTGCCAGAAGATGTGTCAGTGATTGGGTTTGATGACTTGCCAACGTCTAAGTATTTCACACCTGCGTTAACAACATTAAGGCAGCCAATTGAAGAGATTGGAGAGGTGTGTGCTCAGTCGATTTTGAACTTACTTTCAGGTGAGAGGCATGAAGCACGACTACCACCGATAGATTTAATCGTCAGAGAGTCGACCAAGTCTCTGTATCGTTAGTTGTGAAATGATTGAATCATAGGGAGTTACAGTCAAAGACACATTATTTCCCTTCAGAAACGAAAAATGTCGCATCCATGCGACATTTCTCTTTTGGCGGCCAAACCAGTTTTGCTATATCCATTCTAGATTTCAATCCATTAGGAGATTATTCAGAATGTACTCATAAGACGCTGTTAATGTTGATTAGTTCCCTCTACGCCGCATTTTTTTTCGATTTATTTTCTAAGTCGAATGACGCTGCGATCAGTTTCTTGGTGTAGTCGTTTTTCGGCGCATTGAAAATCTTTTCGGCAGACCCTTCTTCCATCACTTCGCCCTTCTGCATCACCAGCACTCGATCCGACAGAGCTTTCACTACCGAGAGATCGTGGCTGATGAATAGGAAGCCGATATTGTGCTTAGCTTGAATGTCTTTCAGTAGGTCGATCACGGTCAGTTGTACTGAGCGATCGAGTGCTGAAGTCGGTTCATCCAGTAAAATGAAAGAAGGTTCAAGAATCAGCGCGCGAGCAATCGCGATACGTTGTCTTTGTCCGCCAGAGAACTCATGCGGATAACGGTTTATTGAATTTGGCTCTAAGCGAACTTCAATCAATGCTTTGCGCGCTCTTTCTAAACGTTCTTGCTTGGATAGATGAGGTTGATGCACCGTTAAGCCTTCGGTGATGATTTCCCCAACTGTCATGCGTGGTGATAAAGAACCATAAGGATCTTGGAACACCATTTGGACATCTTTCTTGAGCTTGTGACGCTCTTTATCATTTAATAAGCTAACGTTTTGGCCTTTGTAAACAATACGTCCGGTACTTGGCAGCAAGCCGATTAATGCACGTCCAAGGGTCGATTTACCTGACCCTGATTCACCCACAATGCCTAGCGTTTCGCCTTGTTTAAGATTCAACGAAATGCCTTTTACGGCTTCGAAGTACTGACTTTTACTCTTGATGAAATGTGATTTAACCAAGAACTGAACTCGGATGTCGTCAGCAGACAATAGCTCTGGGGCTGACGCCTCAACAGGAACCTTAGCGCCTTTAGGAATCGAGTTAATTAGCATGCGTGTGTAATCGTGCTTAGGGTTATCGAACAGCTCTTGTGTTTGCCCTTCTTCAACCAACTCCCCTTTACACATGACGAGTACACGGTCGGCAAAGTGTTTCACGACGCCTAGGTCATGGGTGATGAACAAAATCGCCATGCCCATTTTGCCTTGAATCTCTTTGATAAGAGAAAGCACTTCCGCCTGAACAGTCACATCCAATGCTGTGGTGGGTTCGTCGGCAATCAGAATGTCTGGTTCATTGATCAGCGCCATTGCGATCATGATGCGCTGTAACTGACCACCCGAAAATTCATGCGGATACTTGGTGTAAGCCTGATCAGGCATTGGTAAATGCACAAGATTGAAGAGCTCTAGCACACGCTGTTTTGCTTTTGATTTCGATACATTGCGGTGACACATAATGGCTTCAGCCACTTGTGTGCCCACGCGCAGGTATGGGTTGAGAGAGGTCATCGGTTCCTGAAAGATCATGCCGATTCTGTCGCCACGAATCGACTGCATTTCACGCTCTGATTTTTCGAGAACAGACTCGCCTTCAAACTCAATTTGAGACTGCGGATCAATAATGGCGTTGTCTGGAAGTAGACGCATCAGTGCGTTGGAAGAGACAGATTTACCAGAACCTGATTCACCAACAATGGCCAAGGTTTCGCTGGATTTAAGGGTAAAGTTAACCTTTTTCACCGCATCAACGATTCCATCGTTGGTTTTGAAGCTAACGGAGAGGTTATTGACTTTAAGAAGAGCCCGGTCCGACATGATATATCCTTATCAATTTAAGACATTAGGTGAAGATTGAACTTCTGACGTTGTTTTAAGTTGCCCAAAATGGTGATGAGCACGTTGAATTTGTTCTAGTTCGAGCATCCAATGCGAACTGCGCTGAGCGCTGCAAAAAGCGATCAGGTGATTGAGCAAACCTTCGCTCTGCTTTTCCAATAATCCAAAGGTACGTTGAATCAGCTCAGTGTTCTCCAGAGAGATAAATTGCATCAGAGCGTAAGATTGATTCAAGGTATCGAAGGCTTGTTGGTGCTGACCTAATCGGTTGAGTATCTCTGATTGAGCGACGCTCGCGTCTCTTAACCCGGCAAGCAAGCAGGCAAATTGGCAAGGCTTGATATCGCTTTGGTATGCTGCATCTTGGATGTGATGAGGAAGTGAGGTTAGAACATCACCATAAAGGCGTTGTGCTTCTGGCCAGTGACCTTGTTCCATTAACTGTTCAGCTTTTAGGTAGTGCATCCAGCATCGTTCAATTTCCATATCCACATCCTCAATTTATAATATCAGAAAATGTTAATGATATTTATTATCAAATGCAAATTAAAATCATTGACATGTTAAGTTGGCAAATAAAATGGCCGGTTATTCTTAAAAATGGCTCAAATTGTGCGTTATTTGCTCAGTTGAACAGCGATGTTGCGTAAGTCACTAAATTTATAGGAAATTACATCTACACTGATTTTATCTACACCCAAGTAATGAAGGACTAAGGAGGCGGCGATGGCGATGCAAAGACTCAATACAGAACAGCTGTATCAGGTAGCGGATTTAGACAAGCTACCATGTAAGTCGACCAAAGAACTGGCTCCAATTGACGAAATCGTCGGGCAGGAACGGGCACAAAAAGCCGTTGAGTTCGCGATGTCAATCAAGGAAAAGGGTTACAACATTTATGCGATAGGGCGAAATGGTCTGGGTAAACGCACCATGATCTTGCGCTATCTGAACCGTCACCCTCAAGAAGTGCAGGAGCTTTTTGATTGGTGTTATATCGCGAACTTTGAAGATATTCGTACACCTAAGGTACTGAAATTACCTCGTGGCGTTGGCAGCAGCTTAAAGCAAGATATTGAAAAGCTAATGCGTAAATTGCTGAAAGGTATGCCTCTAGCGTTTGATAACGAGATGTACTTTAGCCGTGCTGATAGGCTTAAAAACCAATTAGCAGCTAAGCAACAAGCCGCGTTAGAAAGCATTAGCCAAGAAGCGAAAGACAAGGGCATTAACCTGACGATCACCACTCAGGGTGATTACCAGTTTGTGGCCATGAATGGGGATGATCTTCATACCGAAGAGAGCTTCGATCTGCTTTCGCCAGAAGAGCAAGACCAGTTCGATAAAACCATTGATGGATTGGAAGTCGGTCTGCGAACCATTTCTCGTGAGTTGACGGAACTTGAAGAAACGTACACTGAGAAAATTCAAAAACTGAATGATGATACGGCGCGAGACGTGATCACGCACTTCATCAAGCAATTGAAGAAGGATTACAGCCAATATCCAGACATTAAAAAGTACCTAACGGCACTGCGTAAAGACATTGTCGACAACGCTGACATCTTCTTAGAAGAGAGCACTGAGCAAGCAGAAGTTGCAACCGCTTCTTTGGATAAGAAAATGCCGCGTCGCTACAAGGTTAACGTGATTGTGAGCCAAAAGGAGGAGACTCTGCCGATCGTGGTGGAAGAGAATCCAAATTATCACTCTCTGTTTGGCTATGTAGAAACGGCAACGTTCAAGGGCACTGTCTTTACAGACTTCTCATTGATTCGTGCAGGTAGCTTACACAGAGCCAACGGTGGCGTATTACTGATGGATGCGGTGAAGGTACTTGAGCAGCCGTACGTTTGGGAAGGCTTGAAACGAGCACTGCGTTCACGTCAATTGAGCTTCACTTCATTAGAAAAAGAGGTGACCTTAACGGGGGCGGTATCGCTTGATCCAGAACCGATTCCATTGGATGTTAAGATCATCCTGTTTGGCGATTACCGAACTTACCAACTGCTGCAACACTACGATGCAGAGTTTGGTGAACTGTTCCGTGTAACGGCCGATTTTGAAGATGAGATGAAGCGTACTCCCGATTCTGAAATGCATTACGCGCGCTTTATTTCGAGCATCGTGCACGACAACAACATGCTGCATTGTGACCGTAAAGCGATCGCTCGCATCATTGAGCACAGCTCTCGTCAGGCGGGTGACCAAGGTAAATTGTCTCTGCACTCTGCTCACATTGCTAATCTGCTTCGTGAATCAAACTACGTGGCGAGAGGCTCAAAATCGAACCTGATTCGTGCAACGCACGTCGACCAAGCGTTATCTAACCAACAGATGCGTGTCGGACGACTGCAAGACAGCGTGATGGAAACCTTCACTAACGGCACAACGCTAATCCATGTTGATGGTCAAGCGGTTGGGCAAGTGAATGCGCTGTCTGTACTCAGCACGACGGATCATATGTTTGGCGCGCCGAACCGAATCACGGCAACCACCGCTTACGGTGATGGTGAAGTGATTGATATTGAAAGAAACGTAGACCTAGGTGGCAGTATTCACTCAAAAGGCGTGATGATCTTGTCGGCTTACCTTTCTTCCGTATTTGGTAAGACAGCCAAAGTCCCGCTCACCACTAACATCACCTTCGAGCAATCGTATGGTGGCGTCGATGGTGACAGTGCGAGTATGGCCGAGTTCTGTGCGGTGGTGTCAGCGTTCTCTAAGCAACCAAACCGTCAAGATATCGCAATTACAGGCTCGATGAACCAGTTTGGTGAGTCTCAGCCAATTGGTGGTGTGAACGAGAAAATTGAAGGTTTCTTTGATGTGTGTGAAATCAAAGGGCGTTCAAACGAACAAGGGGTGATCATCCCGCGTTCAAATGTTCACAACCTGATGCTGCGTAGCGATATCGTGAAAGCGGTTGAAAAGGGCGAGTTTAATATCTGGGCGATTGACCATGTAACAGAGGCGATTGAGCTGTTCACAGGCAAAGCCGCTGGTGAAGCAAGTGATGAGGGTAGCTATCCAATTGATACTATCTTTGGTATCGCCCAAGCTAAACTGAACGCACTGCGCAAATAGTTTGAATATCTAGATAGCTAAACAAATAAACAAACAGCCAAAACGCAAAAGCCATCGATTCTAGAGTCGATGGCTTTTTTGTTGGTTGAGGTTTAGTTTGCCAGTGAACTAATTGTAGTTGGTCAGCTTGCTGTATTCGGTGAAAGTCGCGTGTTAAAAGGCGTTACCCATTTCGTAAGCAAAGCTTGGTGCCATCGAACTTCAGTTTTGCCAACAAGTGTTTGGCGTTAGCTCGGCCAATATCATCAAATTCGACACCGTATCGAGCGTAGTGTGTCGATTTCTGTAGATTGCAGACGATGCCGCGCAATGGCGGAATCAGTGGTCCGTTGTAGTTCTCAGGGGTTATCTCAATAGACACGCGATCGGCAATCTGAATAGCACGAGAGGTTGGTGAGGTAACGAAACGACAACCACTTTTCGATAAGTCTCTTATCTCACAGTTTGCTCGCTGGTCGTTGAAGATGATTCTTGAAGCCAGATTCACTTCATAGCGTGTTTCTTTACGTAGCTGTGTCACTTGCATCGTGCTTGGTGTAGACAGCACTAGAATAGGGAAGGGTTCACCAATCTTATGGTGAATTTGGCTTCTAAAGTGGATAAGCGCGCCTTCACCTCGTAGAGAATACGCACGAGCGGTCATCCAAAAACCTTCTTGAAAGAAAAAGTTCAGATCTTCATTGGATACCTCGGGAACCTCAACCACAATACAGTTATCACTGTGCGTTCCGATAAACTTGGTGGTGGCGAGAAACTTCGTGCCAACGGGAGTCGAGACATTTAATGTCAGCTCACTGCCGTGCTCAATCATGGCCAGTGCATCAGTGCTATTGATAGTGGAAACGGTGCGATTACGAGGGTCTTGAAGTGCCTGATTATGCTCCAAAGGCTTCTTCAGGGGTGCGTTCATTATATGTTCTCCATGCGCCAACATGCGTCTGTTAGTTATACTGGTAACTTGCTAACAAGGGGTTATTACGTGCTAGATTTAGTGGACGTACTCACATAGATTTATAGAGTGCCTTTTATCATTGCTGATTTTATATTAAGCCGATTGCACTGAATTATTTGCTGTGTTTGTAAGTACTTAGTTTTATTTATATGCACTTGCGCTAGTCTATTACAAGGAACTCATACTTCAAACTTTTATTGTTTGTCGTATCAATTATTTGCAGGAGTTGAGAATGCAGGCAGTAAAATGGGATCAAGAAGTGAACCAGATCACGGTAGAGTTAGAACCCAACCAGTTCGCGGTCGTTAAGTATCAAAAGGACGGAGATGTACTACATATCACGTCGACACGCATTCCTGATGAACTGCAAGGCAAGGGCTTTGGGAAGGTGATGATGGAATCGGTATTGCCTGAAATTGAACAAGCGGGCTTCAAAATTGTGCCGGTTTGTAGCTATGTGGTTCACTACATGAATAGGCAGCCACAGTGGTCACACCTTCTATCCGATAAAGCATAACAACGAGTAATATGTCTCAATCAATATCGTCGAATAATCGAGCTCAACCTGAAGCGGGTTCAAGTCAAAATCAGCCAGAGCTTTATCAACAAGAGTTTTATCAAAATGAGCTTTATCAAAAAATAGCGACCTCGCTGGGTTGTCATGAAGGGTTTGATGTCCAAGTGATTCAACGCCTATGGGGTGGATATGGCGAGTTAGTTCGCTTAGTCTTTTCTCAAGAAAGCAGTGCGGAACTCAAGAGTGTGATTGTTAAACATGTCGCGTTGCCAGATAAAGCTGAACACCCAAAGGGTTGGAATACCAAACTCTCTCACCAACGAAAGGTACACTCTTACCAAGTGGAAACAGCTTGGTATCAGTCATTCACCCAACAATGGGACGAGCGCTGCCCTGTACCTGTTGGGCTGCAATGTGAACTAGAAGAGAATGAGTGGCTGATAGTGATGCAAGACTTAGCGGATATAGGTTTTCCGTTAACCTCTCAGTTTGATGTACTTGCAGCTTCTGACTATCAGGTATCTAGTTACACACGAGAAGAGCAAAAACAACGTAATGCTTGCCTTAAATGGCTCGCTAACTTTCACGTAAAGCACATCAATATCAATCAAGAGCAGTTGTCATCATTGTGGCAAGTCGGTACTTATTGGCATCTAGATACACGTCCTGATGAGCTCAATGCCTTGGCTGATTTACCATTGAAGAACCAAGCCAAGCACATCGACCGTTTACTAAAAGAATGTCCATATCAAACCTTGGTACATGGCGATGCCAAGCTCGCCAATTTTTGTTTTGATTCTGAAAGCGAGCGAGCAGCTGCGGTCGATTTCCAATATGTGGGTTACGGCTGTGCGATGAAAGACGTCGCCTTGTTCATGAGCAGCGCGATTAGGCCACAAGATTGCGCAGAGCTTGAATCAGAAGTACTAGATGCTTACTTCCACTACTTGAAAGAGGCATTGGTGTACTATCAGCCACACCTTTCATTTGATGAGGTAGAAGCAGCATGGCGACCAATGTTTTACGTGGCGTGGGCCGATTTCCAACGTTTCGTAAAAGGCTGGAGCCCAGAGCATTGGAAGATTAACCCTTATACTGAGCAGTTGACCTTACGAGTGCTCACTCAATTAGACGAACAGGAGTCCGTCAATGTTCGATAGAACCGCGAGCTGGAAAACGCCGCAAAACTTTTTATTACTGATTTCGATTGTTGTACCGATCGCGTTTTCGAGCTGGATGGCTTTACTTAATAACTTCGTGATTGAGAAGGCGAACTTTGATGGTGCGGATATTGGCTTGCTGCAAAGTGTGCGTGAGATCCCGGGTTTCTTAGCATTTACCGTAGTGTTTGTGTTGGCATTCATTCGTGAGCAACGCTTCATGTTGATATCGCTGGCGATGCTCACTGTAGGCACCGCGATTACGGGTCTGTTCCCCTCACTCACTGGATTGTTGCTGACTACCATTTTAATGTCGACGGGCTTTCACTATTTTGAAACGCTGAAGCAGTCTTTGTCACTGCAATGGTTGAGTAAAGAAGAAGCGCCAGAGATGCTAGGTAAGATGATCTCAGTCGGCGCACTGGCATCCTTAATCACTTACGGATCTATCTGGGTGATGCTAGAACAGCTGAAGCTCGACTTTGCTTGGGTGTACGGTATTACTGGCGGTATTGGTTTTATTCTGATATTGGTGATGACCTTTGGTTTCCCTGAATTTCAAACCAAGACGCCACAGAATAAGAAGTTGGTGCTGCGAAAGCGTTACTGGCTCTACTACGCGCTAACGTTTATGAGCGGTGCGAGAAGACAAATCTTCACTGTGTTTGCAGGCTTCTTGATGGTAGAGAAGTTTGGTTACTCGGCTGCCGACGTCACATTGTTGTTCTTGGTTAATTACCTATTTAACTTCTTGTTTGCGAAGCGCATTGGTCGATTTATCGGTGTGGTTGGCGAGCGTAAAGCGTTGATCTTCGAGTATGTTGGCTTGATTGGTGTGTTTGTCGGTTATGGTTTGGTGCAAAGCGCGGAATGGGCGGCGGCACTTTACGTGATCGATCACCTGTTCTTTGCATTGGCGCTGGCGATCAAAACTTACTTCCAGAAAATCGCAGACCCGGCAGACATGGCATCAACTGCTGGTGTCTCTTTCACCATCAATCATATTGCAGCGGTCGTTATTCCAGTGGTGTTTGGTGTGATTTGGTTGTCTTCTCCTGCAACGGTTTTCTATATTGGTGCAGTGATGGCCGTGGTTTCTCTAGCGCTATCTTTAAACATTCCGAAGAAACCTGAAGAGGGCAACGAAGTGCGAATGTTTAGCTGGCGCTAATGTTGGTCTCGATATTATGAAATAAGCAAAAAGCTCCAATAGTGATATTGGAGCTTTTTGTTTATGTGGGATATGTATATCTAATCCGCAAAATAGGTTTCACGCGGATCAGTTTCTTACGGTTTTTAATTCGGTACGCAGCTTGAAGATTCCCTTTGGTGCTTTGGTTAGCAGGATGCCGCAAAGTAGAGGAATCATCATTACAAGTGACTGTTCAGATAGAACCTCACCATTGATGTAACAAGAGATCAGTAGTGCAACCACAGGGAAAATTAGGAAGCAGATAGATGCTTGGAAAGGTGTCGAAACCTGACCTAATTTAAAGTAAGCAACAATGCCGCCAACACTCGCCACAAAGCCTAGGTAAACCACAGCAGAGATTGAATCCCAAGTGAAAGATTCAATATTCACGTTTTCACCTATAGCTGAAACAGCGAACAAGAATAGAGCTGCAATTAGGCTCGGTACGGCGTTGTAGGTTAGTACTTCAATGCCTTTGCAGTGCTTTTGAACCAGCACATACATCACTGCGTGAATCGCAACAGCAAGGCCTAAGCAAACCGTGCCAATTAGGTAGTCATCGCCACCCATCTGCATTTCATTACCAAGGATTAGACATAGGCTCACAACAGCAGCGATCAACCCGAATATCGTATCCGCCCCATGAACCTACAGGGCGATATTACTAGTGTTTGAAGTTCCAAGGCAGGAGTGCATCGATATCGGGCTCTGCTTTTGCTAGCTCTTTCATGCACTTGACCATATAGTCATAGAGGATAAGGCCGTTGGCTTTTGCAGTCTCGACGATACTGTAAAGCATCGCGCTCGC